>JAISTZ010000054.1 GCA_031272345.1 Spirochaetaceae bacterium
TCAAACCCGGCGACCGCGTGGCCGTGGAGCCGAACATCGCCTGCGGCAACTGCGCGGCCTGCCTCAGCAACAGGCAGAATTTCTGCGAGAATTGGGCCGCGGTGGGGGTGACTCTCCCCGGGGGATTCGCCGAATACGCCCTGGCCCCGGAAAACGCGGTGTTCGGCATCGGAGACCTGCCCTTCACCGCCGGGGCGTTCATGGAGCCCCTGTCCTGCGTGCTCCACGGGGTTGAGCGCACGCCCTTCCGCATGGGGGACAGGGTCCTCATCCTGGGGGCGGGCCCTATCGGCATACTCCTCAGCAAGGCGATTCAGATTCAGGGGTCCTGCGAAATCACCCAGCTCGACAAAAACAGCGCCCGCCTGGAGCTTGCGGCAAGAAGCGGGGCCGCCCACACCGCGCAAACCCTGGAATCCCTCCCCAAAGACTCCTTCGACGTGGTGGTGGACGCTTCGGGGGCAACCGTCCTCATGGAAAAAGCTGTGGATTATACGCGGAAAGGAGGGGCGATTCTCTGGTTCGGCGTTCCCCGGCAAGACGCAAAGCTCACCCTTCCGGCCTTCACCCTGTTTGAAAAGGGTCTCGTCATGCTCACCTCCTACACCTCGGTCCGCAAGTCCATACAGGCGGTCCGCCTGCTCCGGTCCGGAAAAATCGACGTGTCCGGCCTGGTGTCCCACGAGCTTCCCCTCGCGGATTTTGCCCGGGGCGTCCAGGACATAGAATCAGGCGCTGGGGGCGTGCTCAAGGTGATGATTCTGCCGGAGCTGTGTGCGGGGTAAGATAACCGCGAAGACGCGGAGAAGACGCAAAGTTCGCAGAGGGGCTTAGGCTTTTGCGGCGCGTCCCCGCTTTACGAGCTGGTCAATCGTGACGGCAAAAATCAGCACCGTGCCCTTTACCACCCACTGCCAGAATTCCGGTATGTTCATGATTATCATGCCGTTGGTGAGGGTGCCCATCATCAGCACGCCGACTATGACCCCCGTGATGCGCCCCTCGCCCCCGGCTATGCTGATGCCCCCGAGGACGCAGGCGGTGATTACGTCCATCTCGTAGCCTTCACCCGCTTTCGGCTGCCCGGAATTCACCCGGGCCAGCAGGATGGAGCCGGCCAGGGCATAGAGCGCGCCCGCGGCCATGTAGATGATGTAGAGGTTTTTCTTTACGTTGACCCCCGAAAGGCGCGCCACCTCCACGTTGCCGCCGATGCCGTACACCGAGCGGCCGAAGGTGGTCCTGTTCAGCACGAAATATCCCGCGGCAAAGGCGAGAATCATGATGATTACCGGCACCGGAATGCCCCCCACGTAGCCCTGTCCCAGGAAGAGGAATTTTTCCGGAATGCCGTACACCGGATAGCCCCCGCAGATGATGTACGCCACCCCCCGCAGGGCCGTCATGGTGCCCAGGGTCATGATGATGGGGGCGATTCCGAAGATGTTCACGAACAGGGCGTTCAGGAAACCCGAACACACGCCGATGAGCAGGGTGGAGACCGTGGAGACGAAAGGCGGCACCCCGCCGGACATCATCAGCGCGCCGGCCACCGTGGAGAGTCCCAGTATCGAGCCTACCGAGAGGTCCATGCCGCCGGTGAGAATCACGAATGTCATGCCCACGGAGCAGACTCCCACGATAGCCACCTGGCGCAATATGTTGAGGATGTTGTTTAAGCTCAGGAATTTCGGCTGGGCGATAAAAAACACCAGTATCAGCAAGAGCCACGCAAAGAGTATTCCGTACCGGGACCAGTCGATTTTTGCTTTCTTCATGCCCTATTCCTCCGTGTAATTCATCGTGTAATTCATCATAGTCCGGCGGCCAGCTTGAGCACCCGCTCCTGGGTTGCTTCCGTGCGGAACAGGGTTCCGGTGATTCTGCCTTCCCGCATGACGATGATGCGGTCCGCCATCCCCAGAAGCTCCGGCATTTCGGACGAAATCATAATGACCACCTTGCCTTCGTTCACCATCTGTTTCATAAGGATATAAATTTCCTGCTTTGCCCCCACGTCGATTCCCCTGGTGGGCTCGTCGAAGAGGAGAATCCCGCACTGTGTGAAGAGCCACTTTGCGAGCACCACCTTCTGCTGGTTGCCCCCGGAGAGATTCTTGACGAGCTGGCCGAGGGACGCGGCCTTGATATTCAGCAGGTTCCGGTATTCTTCCCCGGCCTTGACGTCCCGCGCCCGGTTTATCACGCCCCCGCGGGAGATCCCCCCCATGTTGGCGTAGGTGATGTTCTCCTGAATCGGCAGGCCCAGGAAGACTCCCTGCCGCTTGCGGTCCTCCGGGATGAGGCCGATTCCCCGGCGGATCGCGTCGATGGGGGAATGAATTTCCACGGGCGTCCCGTTGATGAGGATTTCGCCCCCGGTGATTTTGTCCGCCCCGAAGAGGGCCCGGGCGGTTTCGGTGCGCCCCGCGCCCACCAGACCCGCAAGGCCGAGGATTTCCCCCCGGTAGGCCTTGAAGCTTATGCCGTGCAGGACGGGGGTGGTGAGGTCCCGCACCTCAAGGACTTCCCCGGAGCGCTCGTAGTCCTTTTTGGGGTACTGTTCCCCCAGGTCCCGGTTCACCATGAGCCGGACCAGTTCTCCGGTGTTGGTGTCCCTGGTGTTCAAGGTCTGTATGTACTTGCCGTCCCGGAACACCGAGACCTTGTCGGTGATGGCGAAAATTTCTTCCAGCCTGTGGGATATGTAAATCACCGCCACGCCGGATTCCCGCACCTTCCGCACGATTCCGAAGAGGCTTTCCACCTCGTTTTCCGTGAGGGGCGCGGAGGGTTCGTCCATGATGAGCACCTTCGCGTTCATGGAAACCGCCTTCGCTATCTCCACGATCTGCTGGTATCCGACGCTCAAATTTTTTACCTGGGTGGACGGGTCGATGTCCACGTTCAGGGCCGAAAGGAGTTCCCGTGTGTCCCTTTCCATTTTTTTGAAATCCACCACGATTCCCTTTGTGGGGTAGCGGCCGTAAAAGACGTTTTCCGCCACACTCAAAAAGGGAAAAAGGTTGAACTCCTGATAAATCGCCGCGATGCCCGCCTTGAGGGACTTGGCCGGCGTGTTGCCCCGCACCAGCTCCCCGTTATAGTAGACCTCCCCGGCGGTGGGGGAAATAGCGCCGGTGACCACCTTGATGAAGGTGGACTTTCCGGCGCCGTTCTCCCCGGCGATCGCGTGGACCTCCCCGGCATAAAAATCCAGGGACACGTCGTCCAGGGCGACCACCCCGGGGTAGACCTTCTTTATGTGACTGAGCCGCAGTATCGGGGCGTCCATGGCAGTCAATCTTAGAAGTAGTTCCCTATGTTCTCTTTGGACACACCGATAAAGTCGACATAGACCGTGCGCGGGTCGGCGCCCTCGGCGATGAGGCCCTCAGCCGCGGTTTCCTTTGAGTAGCGCAGGAAGAGCTTGCCCTGGTCGTAGGTGCCGATGTCGACCGTGCCGATCATCATGGTATTGTCCCTGATCCGCTTTAAGGCTTCCGGGGTTGCGTCCAGGCCGACAATGCCCACGTCTCCGGCCTTCTTGCCCGCCGCAGCCATGGCTTCATACGCGCCGAGGGCCACCGCGTCGTTGCAGGCCACAATCAC
The DNA here is from genome assembly GCA_031272345.1 of Spirochaetaceae bacterium. Taxonomy (GTDB): domain Bacteria; phylum Spirochaetota; class Spirochaetia; order Treponematales; family Treponemataceae; genus JAISTZ01. The sequence continues at coordinate 3,613 of JAISTZ010000054.1, forward strand.
GTTCAGGTCAGGATGGGCGACAAGAGTCGTTTCCGCGGCCCGCAGACCCTCTTCCGGGGTGTTCCCGTCCTGCTCCGCCACAACCGTGGCCCCCGGGCAGTAGGCCATGAACCCGTCGATGAGGCCCTGGCCGCGTTCAGCCAGCGCTTTTACCGCGTGGATGTAGACGAACATGACCTTTGCGTCGGCCTGGTTGGGGAATTTCGCCTTTGCCCACTTGCCCGCGATTTCTCCCGCAAAATACCCGTACTTGTGCTGATCCATGGTGAGGAACACGTCGCTCCCCTTGATGTATTCGGACCAGGCTATCACGGGGATCTTTGCCTTGTGGGCGTTCTTCACCGCGTTTTCCAGGGCCACCGGGTCGATGGGACAAATCACGATGACGTCGACCCCCTGGGTGATGAAGTTTTCAACCCCGTCAACCTGCTTTGCCGCATCCAGTTTTGCGTCGTGGACGAGCAGCTCCACGTTCTCCTCGTCTTTAAAGTCGTTGATGCCCTGAATGACGGTGGTGAAATAGGGATTGGTCAAATCCTGCACCGTAAACCCAACCCGGAGTTTTCCCCCGGCCTTGTCCTTGCCGCCGCCGGCAAAAACCGGCGCCGCCAGCATGGCGAAAGCCGCCGCCATAAGCAGCGCAGCCACAAGTTTTCCACGTGTTTTCATGTTTTCCTCCTGTAGGAATATATAACAGTTTTTAAAAACCGTTTTTAGTATTAGCCGGCAGGGCCGCCCTTGTCAAGGGTTTTTTATTGCGGCCAGAAAATCAATGATCCCGGCGACCACCTCGTCCCGGATGTCCCGGTCGTTGTGAATTTCGTGGCGGTGGTCCGCATAGACCCGTGTTTTTACCCGGTGCCCGGTGTTTATGAGCCAGTTCGTCACCTGGTAGACCCCCTCGCCGTAGTTGCCCACCGGGTCCTGGTCCCCGGCGATGTTGTAGACCGGCAGGCCCCTGGGGACTTTTTCGGCCCATTGGGGCCCGGTGATCGCCTCGACCAGGGCCACGAGGTCGTAGTCCGACCGGGTTGTGGGCACGTTGGTGGAAAGGCTGTTGAAGGGGTCCGCGGCGGAATCCGAGACGATGTCCGGGTCAGCGGAAACCCAGTCGTTGGGGGTCTGGGGATTCTCGTAGTGGTCGGTCCAGCCCGCGAACATCTGCGCTATGTACTGGAGGTCCCGCTCCTCGCCCTTGCCCGCGGCGATCGCTGCTTTCAGGGCGGCGCCGACACCGACAATCCCTGGGCTCTCCCCGCAGGTGCCGCATATCACCAGGCCCTTGAGCAGACTGCCGTAATGGGCGGCAAAACTGCGGGCTATCATGGAGCCCCAGCTATGGCCGAACATGAAGTAGGGAAGGCCGGGAAAATCCTCTACCACCAGGTCGTGGAGGGATTTTTCGTCCTCCGTGGTGGTCATGTAGCCCTTGTCACCGTAGTCGGCCCAAATGCCGCCGTCCAGGGCGGTCTTACCGTGGCCAACGTGGTCGTCCGCGGCAACGACATACCCCGCCTCGTTCAGCGCCAGGATGAGGTGAAAGTACCGGCGCGAGTGTTCCCCCAGGCCGTGCACAACCTGCACGATGCCCCGGGGCTTCCGAATCGGCGTGTACACCCACGCCTTGATCGTGTCCCGTCCGTTATAGGAAGGGTACGAGAGTTCTTTTAAGCCCATATAGTCCTCCTTATTTTAACGTCCCCCAAAAGTCAACCGGACTTTTTAGAGGCGCCCTTGAGCGCTTTGTTTGTCCGCACCAGCGTGCTCTTGTAATAATCGAAGTACACCGCGGCGATGATGACCACGCCCTTTACGATGTACTGCCAGAAGCTGTCTATGTGCATGAGGTTGAGCCCGTTATTCAATACGCCGATGATGACCGCCCCAAGAATCGTGCCCGAAAGCCTGCCGTTCCCCCCGAGCATACTCACCCCACCCAGCACGCAGGCCGCGATGGCGTCCATCTCGGCCCCGGCCCCGGCCGCGGGCTGGCCCGAATAGGTCCGCGCCGCCAGGATGATTCCCGCGAAGGCCGCCATGGCCCCGGAAAACACGTACATGAACACCCGGATACGCTTGATGTTGATTCCCGCGTACTCGGCGGCGTGGACGTTGCCCCCCACGGCGTACATGTTCCGCCCCAGCTTGGTCTTGTTCAGGATGAGCCAGACCGCGATCAAAATGATGAGCAGGAAGAAGACCGGCGCCGGTATGGGGCCCACAAAGCCCGTGCCGAACCACTTGAGGGCCGGCGCGTCAACCCGGATGTTCTGCCCGCCCGTATACACGTAGGAGACGCCCTTGCAGATGCTCCCCACCGCGTAGGTGATGATGAAGGGCGGGAGGGCGGTGCGGGAAAGGATGAAGCCGTTCACGAACCCGGCGGCGGCTCCTATGGCAATGCCCAGCGCGACCCCGGCCCCCACGGGCAGGCCCATCTTCAGCACCGCCGCGGCGGAGAAAACGCCCGACACGGAGATGATGGACCCCGAGGCCAGGTCGATGCCTCCGGTAATCAGAATCATCGTGCAGGCGGAGGCCACGAAGAGGTTCGTGGAAATCTGCCGGGCCACGTTAATCAGGTTTTGCCCGGTAAGAAAAAACTCCGACTGGAACGCCACAATCACGCACAAGACGATGAGTCCGATGATGAGTCCCACGTTGGCCTTGAAGCCGGTTACAAAACTGTGGGTAAAACGCCTGCTGAAATTCGCGCCCATTTTCCGCTCCTATATAACCGCCAGTTTCATGATACTCTCCTGGGTTGCCTCCCTCCGGTCGAGTATGCCCGCAAGGGTGTTGTTGCCCATGACCGCGATGCGGTCGCTCATGTTGAGGATCTCCGGCAGCTCCGACGACACCATGATGATCGAGATTCCCCCCTTGGCGAGGCGGTTCATGATGCCGTAGATTTCGCTTTTTGCGCCCACATCGATGCCCCTGGTGGGCTCGTCGAAGATGAGAATCTTAGGTCTGGTGGCAAGCCAGCTCGCCACAACCACCTTCTGCTGGTTCCCCCCGGAGAGGTTTGCAAGGTGTGTCTCCATCGACGGCGCCTTGACGGCGAGTTCGTCGAAATACTCCCTGCTGATTTCCTGTTCCCTTTGTTTGTCCACAAAAATTCCCCGGATGAATTCGTCCAGCACCTTTAGGGTGATGTTGAAGTCAACCTGCTGTTCCGGAAAAATGCCGAAGGTCCGGCGGTCTTCCGGCACAAGGCTGAAGCCGTACCCCATGGCCCCGGCTGCGTCCTTGAAGTGTATCTCCCTGCCTTCGAGGAAGATTTGGCCCCCGCGGATGGGGTCGATTCCCGCAAGGGCCCGCATGGTTTCCGTGCGCCCCGCGCCCACCAGGCCCGAAAAGCCCAGGATTTCCCCCCGCCGCAGTTTGAAGCTGACGCCGTGGATGTAGTCGGTGGAAAGGTTCCGCACCTCCAGGAGCACCTCGTCGGAGGCGCAGTAGTCCCGGTTGAACACGGCGGTGATGCTGCGCCCCACCATGAGGGAAATCAGCTCGTCCATGGTTGTTTCGCCGATGTTTTTTGTGGCGATGTACTGGCCGTCCCGGAGCACGGTGACCCTGTCCGCTATCTGGGGAAGCTCCGACATCCTGTGGGAGATGTAGAGCACCCCGATGCCCTGGCTTTTTAAAAACCGTATCTTCTCGAACAGGGTGTCGCACTCCCGGTCCGACAGGGACGACGTCGGCTCGTCCATGACGATGATCTTTGCGTTGAAGGAAACCGCCCGGATGATTTCCACCAGTTGCTGCTCCGCCACGTTCAGGCGGCTGATTTCTTCTTCGGCCCGGCGTTTTATGCCGAAGCTGTCGAGCATCTTCTGGGTTTCCCTGTAAATAGAATCGAAGTCAACAAAGCCGCCCTTTACGGGCTCGTTCCCCAGGAACACGTTTTCCCCGATAGAGATGTAGGGAACCAGGGCCAGTTCCTGGTGGATTATCCGTATGCCCGCGTTCCGGGCGTCGCTCACGTGGGAGATGCGCACGGGCTCCCCCTCGATGGCGATTTCCCCCTGGTCGGCGCTGTAGATGCCCCCCAGTATCTTGATGAGGGTGGA
>JAISTZ010000107.1 GCA_031272345.1 Spirochaetaceae bacterium
GGGTCTGTCCGGGGAATCCCCAGGATGTCCGCCGTGCGAGCCAGGGCCGCCTCGATAACCCCGTCGAGCCGGGAGGGAAAGTCCCCCTGGGGGAGTAATCCGTAGCGGACCTCGTTCGCCCCAAGAATCGCCTCCCGGAGCCGGAGGAACCGCTCCCGCAGGTCCCCCCTCCCGGTGATTCCGCAGAGACCCTCCACCTGGGCCGTGAGGGCTTCCACCCCGCGCCATCCCCGTTCCCCATACCGGGGGTAGAGGGCCACGGGGAGAATCTCCACGGCCGCGTCCGCGCCGGAGGAACGGAGCCGCTCCGCCACGGTCAGACCGATTCGCGCGGCCCCGGATTCGATCCTGGGGGGCATGGAGAGGGTGTAGCTCACCTGGCCCTCCGGGGCGATCACCAGGGGATAGGGCCCGGTTTCCAGGGCCCGGTAGATTCGGGCCATGCCCCGGCTGTCGAGCTTCGTGTGGTGCACGGGAATCGCGCCGATTCTGGGAAGGAGCCACCGGGCGAGGGGGCCCCCCCAGCGGAGCACCTCGTAGCCGTGCACAAAGGTGAGGCTGGGCCTTTGGGGAAAGGTGACTCCCCGGCGGCGGGCAGCCCCCGCGAAGCCCGTGATGACGTACCACATGAGCGTCTGGGGCTCCCAGCCGTTCTGGTGGCGGAGGGCGATGATGCACCGGCTCCTGCCCGAAAGGGCGCGCTCAAAGGCGGCGGCAAAGGGCCCCGTGTCCTCAAGGCGGATCTTCGCCCCGCCGATAAAGCTCCGCAGATATGTTCTGCCCGCAAGGCGCCCCACGGACAGGGTGAAGGGCGAAACTCCGGGGTCCCCGGCGGCTATCGCGGGAAGGGCCTGAATCACCGGGCGGGCAAAGGGCTTTTTCATGGCCCAAAGTATAGTAAAATTTTTTGATTTGGACTATAACGGAGGAAGGGGGTGACGTATGGAACAAAGCATAGGCAGATTGACGGTCAGGCAAAAACTCGGGTTCGGCGTGTTCGACCTGGGGGGGAACCTTCTCTTTTCGGTAATGGGATTCTGGTGTCTCAATTACCTTACAGATACTGTGGGCCTCGCAAGCGCCCTTGCGGGGGCGGCCCTCATGGCGGGCAAGGTCTGGGACGCCGTCACCGACCCGGTGATGGGCTATATCTCGGACCGCACCATAACCCCCCTGGGAAGGCGGCGGCCCTACCTCCTGGCGGCGGCGGTCCCCATGGGGCTGACTATGTGGTATTTCTTTACGGCGCCGAATTTTTCCACCCAGACCGGCCTTGCCCTGTGGGCTGCCCTGGCGCTGATCGGGTTCAACACCTTCTCCACGGTCCTCAACATCCCCTACTCATCCCTCACCCCCGAATTGACCGGGGACTACCACGAGCAGACCAGCTTGAACGGCTACCGCTTCGGCTTTGCGGTCTTCGGCACCCTCATCGGGGCGGCGGCGGTGCAGCCCCTGGTGGATCTTTTCGGCGGGGGAAGGGGGGGCTTTTCCTGCATGGGCCTCGTGTTGGGCGCTTTAGTCACCCTTACGTCCCTCCTCACCTTCGCAGGCACAAAAGAGAAGCCCCACTCCCGCTCCGACCTTCCCAGGGAGGGCTTCTTCGCAACCTACAGGGCGGTCTTCACCAACCGGCCCTACGTGATTCTGATCATCACCTACATGCTCCACCTGATGGCCCTGACCCTGCTCCAGGGAATCATCATCTACTACACCAAGTACGTCTACAACGACGCCCCCATGGCGACACCGGCCATGGCCATGCTCCTCCTGGTGGCGATGGTGTTCATCCCCGTGTCGGTGCTGGTGTCGAAGCGCATCGGCAAAAAGCTCACCTACCAGATTTGCTTCATCATTCTGGCCGCGGCCACCTGCGGGATTTTCTTCCTGGGGCACATCCTGGGGAAGCCCTTCTTCTACGCGGTCATGGTGTTCGCGGGGATAGGGGTGGGGTTCAATTATGTGGCCCCCTTTGCCATGGTGCCCGACACGGTGGCCTACGACGCAGTGACCACCGGGAGCCGCAAGGAGGGGGCCTACTACGGCATGTGGACCTTCTTTTCCAAGATGGGTTCTTCCCTGGCGGCGTTCCTTTCCGGGCTGATTCTTTCGGCCGGGGGCTACGTGCCCGAGACCGTGCAGACCCCGCGGGCCCTCATGGCGATCCGCCTCATCATCGGGCCGGTCCCCTGCCTGATATTCATCGCCGCCATAATCCTCGTGCGCTTCTACCCCCTGGACGAAAAAACCTACGAGGAGCTGATGAAGAAGGCGGGGAAATAAAAAAGCCCCGGGATGTACACAGACTGTTTGATGCGGCTCTTGATGATTTCTGACAGGTGGGGTATAATATTTTTTATAAGGTTGCTGTTCAAAAAAACTGAAGTTTTTGAACAGACTCTGTTTACAAGAGGTTACTTATGGAAGCAGTGCGAAAAATTATTGATGGGGATGTTTTGTCCGCTTTAGTGGACATACCCAGTAGTATGCGCCGCGGACAAGTGGAGATTCTTGTCTTTCCATTTTCCCCGGCACAACCGAGTGAAACTGTCCTTACAAAAAAAAGCTCTCTGTTTCCAAATCTTGCTCTTGACATGACCGGCTACTTCTTTGACCGTCAGGAAGCAAATGAGCGATAAGGCATTTATTGATACGAATCTTTATCAATAGTACATTAAGAATTATTAATATCTTCGCACATCCTGAATTGCTTACCATATAAAAAAGCCCCGGCAGTTCTCCGGGGCTTCCATGTTCAGCATTGGAACACTGTTATTTCAGATACTGGGCCACGTTGTCCTTGGTGATGACCGGTGTGGGCGCGTCGATCTTCTTGTTCACGGCCTTGCCGTTCACCGCGTCGATGGCGTACTGAACACCCAGGTAGCCCATCTGGTCCGCGCTCTGGGCCACGGTGGCGAAGAGCCCGCCGTCCCGGACGGATTCCTTGGCGGAGGTGTTGCCGTCGACACCCACCACATAGGCCTTCTTGCCCTTCTGGGTGAGCGCCCGGAGCGCGCCTTCGGCCTGGTCGTCGTTGGAGCCCCAAACGCCGTCAACATCCGTGTTCTGGAGCACGTTCTGCATAACCTGGTAGGCCCGCTCCCGGTCCGAGTACGCCGGCTGGCGGTCCACAATGGTGATGCCCGCGTCTTTGAGTGTCTTTTCCGCGCCGTCGGCCCGCTGAGTCATCGACGGATTGCCGGGAGCGCCTTCGAGCACGAGCACCTTGCCGCCCTTGGGAAGGACCTTGAGCATTTCCTTGGCGCCCATAACGCCGATCTGGTAGTTGTTGCTGCCGATGTAGGTGACATAGTTGTCCGTGCTGTAGTCATCCGGCATGGGGGTGTCGATGACGACCACCGGGATACCCGCGGCTTTTGCCTGATTCAGCACGGCGATGGCCGCCGGGGGCTGACAAGGGGAGAACACGATGGCGTCAAACTTGTTCTGAATCGCGTTCTGCACCATGTTGACCTGCTCTTCAACACCGTCTTCGGTGGGCGGTCCGAATTCGCTGATCTCTACGCCGAAGGCCTTCCCGGCGTCCTTCGCCCCGCCGAGCACGGTCTGCCAGTAGGGGGAACTCAGAGTCTTGAGGATGACCGCAATACGCAGAGTCTTCGCGCCGCCGGAAGAAGATTCCTTGCCGCCCCCCGCAAATGCGCCGGTGACGCAGACCGTCAGCAAGACGCAAACCAAAATCGCAACCAAACGTGTGGTTTTTCTCATGTTCATACCTCCTTAATGTATGATCCTGTGATAATATATGATAAAGCAAGCCCCGCGCCGTTTCCGTGCGCGGGCCGCCTTATTCCTGTTGGGCGTCTCGGAAAACTCAGGCACACGTTTTTCTCGAAGCGCCCCCCGCTATTTTATCCGCTTCGACATGCTCTGCCGCAGCACGTCCACGAACACCGCGATGATGATCACCGCGCCGATGGAAAAGGTCTGCCAGGCTGAGGTTACGCCGAGAAGATTCAACCCGTTCCTGAGGACCGCGATGAGGAGCACCCCGACAATCGTGTTGCCGATCTTGCCCACCCCGCCGAAGAAGGACGCGCCGCCGATGATGACCGCCGCGATGGCGTCGGTTTCGTAGTCCTGACCTGCCAGGGGATAGGCCGTGTCGACCCGCCCGACCAGGACGATTCCCGCCAGGGCAGCCATAAAGCCGCTCATAGCATACACCAGGTTGAGGATACCGTCAACATTGATACCGCTCAACCGGGCGGCCTCCTTGTTGCCCCCGACCGCGTAGATGTACCTGCCGGTTTTGGTGCGGTTCAGGAACAGGTACATGATCACGTAGAGCACCGCCACCAGGACGAAGGACACCGGCACGGGCCCGATGCTCTCGTTCCCCAGGAACACGATGGGCCGCTTGAACCCGTAGACCGGCTGGGTGGCGGTGACCACCAGACAGAGCCCCCGGGCCATCTGTTTTGTGCCCATGGTGGAGATGAAGGGGTGGGGGAGGTGCAGCTTGGTGAGGAGGAACCCGTTGAACAAGCCCAGGAGTGCGCCGATCATGAGACAACTGAGGAGCGCCAGATAGGGGTTCATGTTGAATTTTTTGGCGAAGAGCCCCATGAACATGGTGGACAGGGCCAGCACCGAGCCCACCGAGAGGTCGATCCCCGAGGTGAGAATCGCCAGGAACAGACCGATAGAAACGATTGAGTTCACCGCGGCCTGGCCCGCCACGTTCATCAGGTTCCCCACGGTTAAAAACCTGGGCGAGACGATCGTCAAAAAGGCGCACAGCAGCAAGAGGCTCAGGATTACCCCGAAGGTATTCAGGTAGTCCTTCCAGGTTTTCTTTTTTAATTCGGTTGCGGTCGCTTGCAATTCAGCCATAATTATCCTTCCTTAAATTTTTTTTATTTCAAATCCACGGGCAGCCTGCGCTTGAGGGATTCGTTCACCGCGAAGCACAGTTGCACCGCCCTGATTCCGTCCTCCAGGGTGACCGGCGAAGGCTTGCCCGAGAGCGCCCCCTCCACGAAGGCCTCCATCTCCGCGAGGTAGGCGGCGTCGAACCGGGTGCGGAATTCGGGCACCACGTCCGTGAGACAGCCGTTTTTGTTCAGCACCAGGCAGGAGGTCTGACGGAGCCCCCCCATGAAGACCGCGCCCCTGGTACAGATGACCTCCGTGCGGATGTCGTAGCCGTACCGGGCGTTCCTGCTGCCCTCCAGGTGGGCCATCTTGCCGCTGCCGAAGGTGAACTCGATGAAGGCGTGGTCGATGTCCCCGATGGGTTCCAGTTCCGGGCACATGAGCACCCCCCCCTGGGCGTAGACCCGGCTCACCTCGCCCCCCAGGAACCACCGGGCAAGGTCGATGTCGTGGACGCACATGTCCAGGGCGAGCCCCCCGGAGGCTTTGGCGAATTCTATGGGCGGCCCGGCGGGGTCCCGGCTGATGGCGGTCATGGAGACCGGCTCCCCCAGTTCCCCGGAGTCGACCCTGGCCTTGCCCATGCGGTAGGCCGAATCGAACCGGCGCATGAAGCCTATCATAAGGAAGCCCTGTGTTTCCCCCAGGACCTTCCGCAGCTCCTCCGCCTCGGCCATGTCCAGGGTGACGGGCTTTTCGCAGAACACGTACTTCCCCGCCCGGAGACTCTCCATGATGATCCTGCCGTGGGTGTCCGTGGACGAGGCGATGATCACCGCGTCCACGTCCTTTCTGCGCAAAATCTCGTGGTAGTCCCCGGGCGAATCCGCCTGGGGGAACTGTGCGCGGAAACTGTCCCGGGCCGCCGGGACCGGATCCGCCGCTGCGACGAGCCGCGCCCGGGGAACGCGCCCGGCGAGATTCTGCGCGTGCTTGAACCCCAGCCGCCCCAGGCCGATGACTCCGCAGTTGAGCCGTGTGTCCTTCATGCCTTAAGCTCCTATTTTTTCTTCGCCCGTCAACCCTGACGCGGCGTACATGATTTTTTCCTGAGTCGCCTCGGAAGCGGTGAATTCCGCGGCCACGGCGCCCTCGTGCATGACGATGATTCTGTCGGACATGCCCATGCACTCGTCCATCTCGCTTGAAATCATAATCACCCCTGCGCCGCCCTTGACGAGCTCGTTCATCAGGTGATAGACCTCCACCTTGGCGCCCACGTCGATCCCCCTGGTGGGCTCGTCGATGATGAAGACCTGGGCTCTGGAGAGGAGCCACTTGGCGATGACCACCTTCTGCTGGTTCCCCCCGGAGAGGTTCCCCGCGGGCATGGTGACCGCCGGACAGCGGATGCGGAGTTCCCGCACCTTCTCTTCAGAATCGTCCTTGCATCTCCTGAGGTTCAGGAAGACCCTGCGGACGTAGTTCTTGAGGGCCACCAGGGTCGAATTGAATTCGATGTCCTGAATAAGGATGAGCCCCTGGCTCTTCCGGTCTTCCGTAAGGAAGGCGACTCCGTGCCTGATGGAATCCCTGGGGCTCTTGATGCGCGCCTCCGCCCCCCGCACGAAAATCCTGCCCCCGTCGATCGGGTCCGCCCCGGTTACGGCCCGGGCGGTCTCCGTGCGGCCTGAGCCGACAAGACCCGCGAACCCGAGGATCTCCCCGGCATGAACCGAAAAGGACACGTTCCGCAGCACCCCCCGCCTGGTGATGCCCTCGGCCCGGAAGACCTCCTCCCCGATGGGCACGTGAATCTTGGGATACTTTTGGGTGATTTCCCGGCCCACCATCAGGCGCACCAGGTCGTCGATGGTGACTTCCCTGGTGTTCAACGTGCCCACGGACTGGCCGTCCCGGAGCACGGTGATCCGGTCGCTCACCGCGAGGATTTCGTCCAGGTGGTGGGATATGTAGATGATGGAAATGCCGTCGCCCTTGAGGAGGCGGACGATTTCGAGCAATTTTTCTATTTCGTGGGCTCCCAGGCTGGCGGTGGGCTCGTCCATGATAATCATCCTGGCCTTGGCCCGGACCGCCCGGGCGATTTCTACCATCTGCTGCTGGCCCACCCCCAGGCTGGCAACCAGGGCGTCCGGGTCGATGTCGAGCCCCAGGGAGGCCAGCACGTCCCTGGCTTCCTGCCGCTGGAAGGCCCTGTCGAGCCAGCCTATCCCCTTGACCTTGAGTTCCTCCCTGCCCAGGAAGATGTTCTCCGCCACGCTCAGGTAGGGCACCATGTTGAGTTCCTGGTAGATGCAGGCAATGCCCTTTTCTATGGACTTGTGGGGGGTGATGTGTTCGAGTTTTTCGCCGTCAAAATAGATGGCCCCGGAGGTGGGTTCGTGGAAGCCCGTAATCGACTTGATCAGGGTTGACTTGCCCGCGCCGTTTTCGCCCGCCAGACCGAGGACTTCGCCCTGCCGCACGTCGAGATTCACCTTGTCCAGGGCCAAAACACCGGGGAACCGCTTGGTAAGGTTCTCTACCCGGAATAACACGTCATCTGCCACGTTCGTCCTCCTTCTGCATAGCGCGATATGAAAACGTTACCAGAGTATAAGATATTATAAGGCCATTGCGGGAAAATGTCAAGGAAAAATTTTCGGTTTTTGACACCGGGCGCAAGAGCACGTATGTCAAAGCAGCGTGTTTACCATTGTTTCACCTCAAACCCAGGCGCCGTTTCCGCCAGGCAAATTGACTCGCCGCTTTGGACAAGCACATAAAAGCCCTGCTGCTGGGCATATTCCCGCACATCGTCCGGCACGACCCCGCCGGCAGCCGCGCCGATAATTTTTCGTTTGTCGCCGCGCTCATCCATATATTCCCGTATACGGGATATACGTTCCTTATGGACGTTCACATCCCGCACCGTGAGGCTGGTTTTTACCTCAACCGCCACGACCACTTCCCCATTTTCGAGAAAAATATCAATCTCAGCCAGCCGCTTACTCCCTTTGTAGAACCTGATATTCCGCCCGGCCTTACCCACCTCGTACCCGAGATTCTGAAACAGTTTCAGCACCTTGGCCGCGACCATTTCTTCGGTTAGTTTCCCCAAAGTGT
>JAISTZ010000108.1 GCA_031272345.1 Spirochaetaceae bacterium
GTCCCCGCCGCCAGGGCGTCAAAAAATCGGCGTGTATACGTCTGCTTCTCCTGTCCCTTGCCGTAAAAATAAAAGTTAAACATCGTCGTTTCAACGTACAATTTTAGTGTTTCCACATACGCTCCTCCGAGCGGCAAAAACCGCTCAGCTTAAGAGATAGTAGTGATTGCGCGTTTTTGGTCACTTTTTGGGGAAAATTCTGTAAAAAAATGCAAAAACCAGGATGTTCGCGGGAACGCTACGCGGGGAAGAAGGCTTGACAAATACCTGTTTTTCACATAAATTAGAGAGAGAGCTTCAAGGATGAACGAAAGCGAAGTTGAAACGTTAAACAAGATACATGTGGCGTTGGAACGTATCGCCGTGGCAATTGAAAAACAAAAACAGGGAAGATTTGAACAAATTTTGACGATTCTTGCGGCAATAGCAACGACACTTGGTCTTTTTACCACACTGGATATTTTTTTCAAGTGGTTCGGAGGTTAATATGACCACACAGATTATTTCTGCCATAGGTTTTTTTGTTATAGCCGCTGGACTTTGGATTGTAGTCTGGCAAATGAAACACCACCAGAGCCGATAGGAGACCGCCCGGTTTGGGCGCCGGGCACATGCTAGGGGCTCCAGTACCGGAAGAAAATCCCCAGTACCCCCGGCAGTGCCCGGAGCTTTGCGCCCAGGCCGCCGGATACCATGGCCGTGATGGCCCTCATGCCCCGGTAGACTCCTTCGGAATAGGGCTGCCACCAGAGGTTGCGTTTGACTCCGGGGAGGGTCTCGTCCACAATGACCCGGGCCTTGAGCATTTCCCGGAAGCCCATTTCGCCGTGGGTGCGTCCCAGGCCGGAATCACCGAATCCGCCCCAGGGGGTCTCCGCAAGGCCGTGGGACATGAGGTGGTCGTTCACCATCACGGCCCCGGCGTTCACCCGCATCGCAAGGCCCATGGCGCGGCGGTGACTCCGGGACCACACGGACCCGGTGAGTCCGTAGGGCGACCGGTTGATCATGGCGACCGCTTCGTCATCATCGGAGACGGGGACGACCGCCACCACGGGGCCGAAGATTTCGTCCTTCATAACCGGCATATCCGCCGTGACTCCGGTGAGCACCATTGCGGGAAGGAAGATGTCCCCCAGGCCCTCGGGCAGGGGACTCCGGGCCGCGACTGTTGCGCCCATGCGCACACACTCGGCTATCTGTTTTTGCGCCGTGTCCCTCTGCCGCGCCGAGGTCATGGGGCCCACGTCGCAGTCAGGGCCGCTTCCCAGGCGGAGGGAGCGGGTGAGGGCGCAGAGTTTTTCCAGGAAGGGTGCATACACGTCCCGGTGCACCAGGACCCGCTGAATCCCCCCGCAGGACTGGCCCGCGTTGGAAAATCCCGCCCACATCACCCCGGCGGCGGCCTTGTCCAGGTCGGCGTCCGCGCAGATGATGGCCCCGTCGGAGCCGCCCAGTTCCAGCACCAGCGGCAGGAGGCGCGGCGCGGCCAGTCCCATGAGGAGTCTGCCCGTGGCAGTGGACCCGGTAAAAAAGAGCTTGTCGATGCCGCTTTCGATGAACGCCGGGCCCGCCTCCGCGCCGGGAATCTCCACGAAGGTGAAGAGTCCGTCGGGCAGGTCCGCGCTCAGGAAAATTTTTTCCAGCATCCTCCCCACATTCGGCGTGACCGACGCGGTTTTGAGGATGACCCCGTTCCCCGCAAGCAGGGCCATGAGGACCTCGGAAAAGGGAATGGCGAAGGGGTAGTTCCAGGGCGAGATGATGCCGATGACCCCCCAGGGGCCGTAGACCATGCGGCTCTTCTTGTTGAACATGAGGAGGTTGCGCCCGCCGATGTTCCTTGGGGACATGAATTTTTTTCCCTGTTTGATGTAATAGCCCGCGGCAAGAATAGCGGGGAGCGCCTCCGTGGCAAGGGCGTCCAGGAGGAGTTTGCCGTTGTCCCTGTGTATCACCTCGGTCACGTCGTCAATATGGCTGGCCAAAAATTTCGCGGCCCCCCTGAGGGCGGCGGCCCGCTTCCCATAGGGCAGGGCGCTCCAGATTTTCTGGGCGCTCCGGGCCTTTGTTACGATGTCTGTAAGCACTGCGGCCTCCAAAAAAAATAAACTGGCGCATTATCGGTCAAAGGGCGGCCAGTGTCAACAAAAAGCGCCGTGGACTCTGGACACCAGGGCGATCATCTTGGCCCGGTCCTTCGCACCGCCGGTTTCCGCCCCGGAAGAGAGGTCCACCCCCCAGGGCCCGAGCGCCAGGGCCGCGTCAATGTTGTGAAGCCCAAGGCCGCCCGCAAGGAACCAGGGCTTTCCCCCAAGGAGGGGGCCCTCCCGGCGGAGGGCGGGGTCGTCCAGGGTCTTCCAGTCGAAGGCTTCCCCCGACCCGGGCGCCGCCGCGTCAAGGAGGAAGTAGTCCGGGAGAAAAGCACAACCCCGCGGCCCGCGGGCAAAATCCGGTGCGCCGGATACGGCGCTGCCGGCGCGGAGCGCCCCTATCACCGGCACGGGGCACAGGGCCCGCAGGGAGGCGATGTAGGCGGCGTCTTCCGCGCCGTGGAGCTGGGCCATGCGGATAACCCCGTCCCGGAACAGGGCCGCCACGTCCGCGGCCGGTGTGTCCGCGAAGACCCCCACCGGCGTGATGCCCTCCGCCAGGCGCGAGCGGAGTTTGGCGGCTGTTGAAAAATCAACCCGGCGTCTGCTCGGCGCAAACACAAGGCCGATAAAGTCCGGCCCCGCTTCATTGGCCGCGTCGATGTCCTCTTCCCGGCACAGCCCGCAGATTTTGATTTTTGTCATGCCCCTCCCCGCAGCTCCGCCAGGGCCGCTTTCTTGTCCTGCGCGCGCATGAGGGTCTCGCCGATGAGGGCCCCGTCAACCCCAAGGGTCTCCAGCAGGGCGATGTCCCGCCGCGCGGCGATTCCGCTTTCCGACACGGTGAGGATCCCCGGCGGGATGAGGGGACGGAGCGCGGCGGTGGTTCCCGTGTCCACCCGGAAGGTCCGCAGGTCCCGGTTGTTGATGCCGATGATTCTCGCCCCCGCCTCCAGAGCCGCCTGGGTTTGCAAGCCGTCGTGGACCTCCACCAGGGCGTCCAGGCCCAGGGCCGCGGCAAGGGCGATGTGGTCTTTCAGCGCCGGTGTGTCCAGGAGGGCGGCAATCAGGAGCACGGCCCGTGCGCCCAGGACCTTCGCCTCGTAGATCTGGTAGGGGTCGATCACGAAATCCTTCCGCAGCACCGGCAGGGACACCTGGGCTGCAATTTCCCGGAGGTATGCGTCGCTCCCCAGAAAAAACTCCGGCTCGGTGAGCACGGAAATCGCGGCGGCTCCGGCGGCCTCGTAGTCCCCGGCGATGCGCAGGTAGGGGAAGTCCGCCGCAATCACCCCCCTGGAGGGGGACGCCCGCTTCACTTCGCAGATGAAGGACACGCCCGGGCTGGAGAGGGCGGCAGCAAATGATTTTCCCCCGGAGGAACCCAGGGCTTCCGCTTGACGCCGGAGCTCCCCCAGAGGCTTTGCGTCCCTGGCCTCGGCCACCCGGAGGCGGGCGGCGGCGGCGATTTTGGAAAGGATGCCCGGAACGGTCTCAGCCATGGTGTTTCTTTATAGAGAAACGATGCGGGTTTGTCAAGACCCCTCCGGTGCCAGGCACATGTGCCTGGCACCGGGGGAGATGCCGTGCATGGTGCCAGGCGCATGCGCCTGGCACCAGCCCTACGCCGCCCCCTCCTCCGCCTCGCTCAGCCGGATGTAGAGGGGGCCCTCGAAGTCCCGGAGGGGCGGAGCCCCGGCGTTGCGGCTGAGGGACGCGAGCTCTAAGAGGGCCTGCGCCGACTGCACGGGGGACTCCACGGAGAAGAGCCGCGCCTCCGGACGGATTCCCCAGAGGGCATCCCGGAGGAGGGCCCCGTCCGGCCCGGCAAGGAGCGCCGGCTCCTCCGGGTCCAGGAACGCGGCGATGGCCTCCGGGGTGTAGTCCCCGGCGGGGACGGTCTCCGCGCCCTGCCTGAAGACGGCGGCGTAGAACCTGTGGCGTTTTGCGTCGATTGCGGGAACCACCGCCGCATGGAACTGCCTGAAGGGGCGGGCGTACAGGGCCATGGCGGGGACCGCGTAGACCGGACAGCCCCCCTGGAAGGAGAGCCCCTTTGCCAGGGCAAAACCCAGCCTGAGGGACGTGAAGGACCCGGGCCCCCTGTTGAGGGCGATGAAGTCCAGGTCCCCGGGGGCAAGCCCCGCGTGGTTCAGCACATCCTCCAGGGCCGGGATGAGTCCCTCGGCCATGTGGAGGCCCCTGTCCAGGGAAAGGGACACGGAGAGTGCCCCGTTCACCGCGGCGATTTCGAGCCGGGACGCGGCGCTGTCGATTGCCAGGGCCTTTAAAGCGGAGGGTGTGTCAGTCATCGGGGTCTCCCTCGGCGTATTTGCCGCTAAAGAATCGTTCAAGAAAGGCTTTTTTATATTGAAGGAACCTGTGCTCCCTGATTGCGGCGCGGACTTCGTCCATCATGGCCGCAAGGAAATGCAGGTTGTGCCATGAGGCGAGCATGGACGAGAGGATTTCCCCCTCCTTGTAGAGGTGACGCAGGTAGGCGCGGGAATAGGTTTTGCAGACCTTACAGTCACACTCGCTGTCCACCGGGGAGAAGTCCTCCCGGAAGGCGGCGTTCTTAATCGCCAGAAAGCCGTCCCTGGTGAGGTAGGAGCCGTTCCGGGCGTTCCTGGTGGGGAGTACGCAGTCGAACATGTCGATACCGTTTTCCACGGCCTGGAGGATGAAGTCAGGGGTGCCGATGCCCATCACGTACCGGGGTTTGTCCCTGGGGAGGCGCGCCGCGGTGAAGGCAAGCAGCCGGGAATATTCGGCGAAGGACTCCCCCACAGACAGCCCCCCGATGGCGATCCCCGGCGCGTCCAGGGAGGCGCAGATGTCCGCGCTTTCCGCCCGGAGGTCCTCGAAGAAATTGCCCTGCACGATGGGGAAGAAGAGTCCCCCGTAGCCCTCGTCCCGCTTTTGTTTCCATTCGCCGAAGGCCCGGAGGGCCCAATCCGCCGTGAATCTGTGGGCTTTTTCCGCCTCCTTCCTGGAAGCGCCCCAGCCCGTGCACACGTCGAGCTGCATCTGGATGTCGCTGTTGAAGGCGGCTTGCAGGTCAACCACGGATTCCGGCGTAAGGAAGTGGCTGGACCCGTCGATATGGCTCTTGAAGGCGACCCCTTCCGGGGTGAGCTTTCTGAACGGCGCCAGGGAAAAGACCTGGAACCCCCCGGAATCCGTGAGGAAGTTTCCCTGCCAGGCGCAGAACCCGTGGAGTCCCCCGGCCCTGCGCAGAATCTCCACGCCGGGACGCAGGTAGAGGTGATAGGTGTTCCCCAGAATCAGCTTGAACCCGAGGCTGTTGATGTCGTCCTTTGACAGGGCCTTCACCGCCCCGTAGGTGCCCACGGGCATGAAAACCGGGGTTGGGACCTCCCCGTGGGGCAGCTTGAGTGTGCCTGTCCGGGCTTCCGAGGCCCCGTCCCGGGCGGCAATCACGAAGGAATCCATGGGGTAAGCATACCGGAAAGGGACGGCCCCGTCAAAGCCCCCGAGGTACCAGGCACATGCGCCTGGCACCAGGGGCGCCGCGAAGCGCTTGATGCAGCGCTCCCTTTCCGCTACACTCATCCCATGGTCCTTGAGAGCCTTTCGTTGTTTTTGCAGACCTCCGTGCAGATGGGCACCCACATCCTCTTTGCGGTGCTGGGGGGCATCCTCTGCGAAAAAGTGGGCAACCTGAATCTGGGTATCGAAGGGATGATGCTCCTGGGCGCGGCCTCGGGGTTTTTTGCGGCCCTGACCCTGGCGAATCCCCTGGCGGCGGTGCTTGCGGCGGGCCTTGCGGGAAGCGCCGGGGCCCTCATCTACGCATTCATCACCGTGACCCTCCGGGGCAACCAGGTGGTCACCGGGCTGGTGCTCACCGTGTTCGGCGCGGGTGTTTCGGGCTACATGGGCAAGGGCCTCACCGGGAAGGCCCTGCCCGAGCAGGTCGCCCGGGCGTTGGGCCCCCTCAAAATCCCCCTGGTTTCCCGCATCCCCGTCCTGGGGCCCATGATTTTTTCCCAGAATCTCTACGTGTACGCCTCTGTCGTCCTTGCCGTCATCCTGTGGGTCTACCTCACCTACACCAGGAAGGGCCTGAACGCCCGTGCCGTGGGGGAGAATCCCGGCGCGGCGGATTCTTCGGGCATCAGCGTGAGCGGCTATAAATACGCCCACATCCTGCTGGGGGGCTTCCTCTGCGGCGTGGGCGGGTCCTTCCTCTCCCTGGTGCTGGTGCCCCGGTGGCAGGAGAACATCACCGCCGGGGCCGGGTGGATTGCGGTGGCCCTGGTCATCTTCAGCGGCTGGCATCCCCTCAAAGCCCTGGGAGCCGCCTGGCTCTTCGGCGCCCTCAAGGGGGTGGGATTCAAGTTCCAGAGCTTCAACCTTACGGTCCTGGGAAGGCGGATCGTCTTTTCACCCCAGATCCTCGACATGCTGCCCTACATCGCCACGGTCCTCGCCCTGGCGTTCACGGCCCTGGGAAAGCGGAAAACCCAGGCCCCCGCGTCCCTGGGGACCCCCTACTTCCGGGAAGAGCGATAGGGACACGGTCAGCCGCAAGCAAGCCCCTCCTGTCAAACTGGAGGCAATACCTCCGGCGCAACACTAAGCCCCCTTACCGCAGCTTCCCGAAGGCCCCCAGGAGCCATGCGTTTGCCTCCGCGATGAGGGCCTTCCGCCCCGGGCCCCCGGGGGCGAGCATGTCCGACAGGTTGAGGGGCTCCCCGGCAACGATGCGGACCTCCCCGGGGGGAATGTTCCTGCGGCCCGAAAAGGCCCCGCCCCTGGAGCGGTTTGCGAAATCGTAGAGATTCTGGGCGTATTCCACGGCGGCCTCCAGGGTGAGGGGCTCCGCCGGGGGATTGTGGAAATACCAGGAAAAATCCGCGAGCTCCATGTGACGGGATGCGTGCCAGGCCTCCCCGGCGCTGAGGTCCCGGAGGGATTGCTCCAGCGGGGAAGGGGCTGCGCCTTCGGGGAAAATTCTGTCCCAGCAGACCTGGCGGACCGCATAGATCCGGTTTATCGTGTCCGTGGAAGGGTCTGTCCGGGGAATCCCCAGGATGTCCGCCGTGCGAGCCAGGGCCGCCTCGATAACCCCGTCGAGCAGGGAGGAAAAGTCCCCCTGGGGGAGTAATCCGTAGCGGACCTCGTTCGCCCCAAGAATCGCCTCCCGGAGCCGGAGGAACCGCTCCCGCAGGTCCCCCCTCCCGGTGATTCCGC
>JAISTZ010000035.1 GCA_031272345.1 Spirochaetaceae bacterium
AGGTCTCTGTAAACCGGCCTGAAAACCCGGCCGTTCTTGACAATTTCAGCCGATACTGTTTCTGACGTTTTCATTATACGCCTCCTTTTCAATGGGGTCCGCTTCACGAGCGGAAATAACCCGGATTAACTCGCCCCGGGGACTCCAGGTAACGGTTACCACCAGCCATCTTGAATCGACTTTCCCGGTAATGTTATACCTGTCCTCAGTGACCGAATTATCGGTATCATATTCTTCAACCGCAAAAGGGTCATCAAATGCCTCAATTCCTTCCTCGAAACTAAGCCCATCATGGTCGCGTTTGTTCTTTTCGTTCTTTGGGCGGTGCCAAATATACTTTCCCCGGTAGATCACATCATCAGGATTCATCAATTACCCCTGACAATAGAATACCACAAACAGCCCATGTTTGCAAGTACCTGGCATACATGGCGAGAGTTCCGCGCCGCAGTCGTAACAAAAGGGCGGGGGCTGGCTGGCCTGGGAGCGCCCGAGGCCCCGCGTCGGGGGAAGGGGGGCATCATGAGGGGGGAAGTCTCCGCCCTGGGGCGCACGATGTCGCACCCCACCCCCTCAGCGGGTTTCTGATGCCGCGACCAGGTGGGATCAGTGTACCCGATTCCGGCGGGATAGCAAGCGGTCAAGCCGCTGTCCCCCGGCTTGTGTGGGGCAGAATATAACAAAAAATTATATTTTTTTTAACCGCCGTTTATTGTTTTTTTTCACTGCAAATGTATTATTTATATGTATTGTCGTTTATTGTCGGCTCATCAGTTGAAACAGCAGTATACAGCGTACATAATAGGAGGCTAAAAAATGCGCGATAAAATTGTCAAACGGGCTGTTATCGGCATACTGCTGATATTTCTGGTCATGATTTTTGCGGACTGCTCTTTTTCTTTTGCCGCAGATGGTGATACTGAGGGAGAGGAAACCGGCGCCCTGCCTGTGGTTGCCGCTGATCCGGGCTCTGCGGAGGACGGGGCGTTCACACCCGGATCGAAGACCCTCGCGGCGCTGGGCCTTACAAGCCCTGTGGTCATCGACTTTGGCGACAATGCGGCCGCGCCTACAGTAACGCAGGGAGCGAACGCCAGCGTTGACGCAACCACGACTGATGTTACGGTTATGCTGACTACGGCGGGGGCGAACATTGTCGTGCAGGGCGTCACCGCTGACGGCTCTATCACCATAAATGGGAACCACGCCTTCAGCCTCTACCTCAACGGCGCGAGCGTCACCAACACTGACGGCCCGGCGTTCAACAACGAAGATTCCGGCGCGGCAACGGTCGTACTGGTGTCCGGCACGACGAACCGCTTCTATGACACGGCGGGAAACAACGCCGTGAACGCGGCGTTCTACAGCAAGGGAGCGCTGGCCTTTGCCTCCGGCGGCAACGGCACACTGGAACTGCGCGGGCTGGGCGCGAAGAAGGGCCACGCCATCGCAACCAAGGGCGCGTTCACCCTGGCGGGCGGCAGCGTCTGGGTGAAGGAAGCGGCGAGCGACGGCGTGAACGCGAAAAGCGTTACTATTACCGGCGGCGCGTGGGACTCCTACACCATAGGCGACGGCCTGCAAGGGGACGATGGCGTGTCGATTACCGGCGGTACTTTCACGATAGTCACCACCGAAAAAGCGTCAGATGGCAGTACCAACGTGAAAGCCCACGGCGTCAAGAGCGATGGGAACATCACCATCGGCGCGGCGGGAACGGCGGGGCCGACGATGGACATCACGGTCTACGGTAACGGCTCCAAGTGCCTGAGCGCGGACGGCAACCTTGCCATCCACAGCGGGACACTGTCACTCTCCACAGCGGGCAACGGCTACTGGGACACCACGGAGACGGAGGCGGACAAAACCACCGGCTGCGCGGGAATCAAGTGCGACGGCGACCTCCTCATTGACGGCGGGAACACCACCATCGTGAGCACGGGAACCGGCGGCAAGGGCATCAGCGTTGACGGCGACATAACCATTGTCGGCGGCGTGGTCGATGTCACCACTTCCGGCAAAACCTACAAATACAGCAACGCCTACGACACCAAGTCCAAGGCCATCAAGAGCGACAACAACCTCACCATCTCAGGCGGAACCGTGCGCTGCAAAACCTACACCGACGGCGCAGAGGGGCTTGAGTGCGAATACAAACTGACGATTTCAGGCGGCCTGGTCGAACTGGAAACCTACGATGACGGCATCAACGCATCAGGCGGCGACACCGGCAACGCGGGCGAAGTCATCATCTCCGGCGGGACGATTGTCTCAGTGGGAAGCACTTCGCCGGAGGAAGGCTTTGACTGCGACAGCAACACCTTCACAATCACGGGCGGTACTCTCATCGGTCTCGGCGGGGCGACGAGCAAGCCTACGAGCGCCAGCACACAATGCGCGGTTGAAGCGAATGTCTCCTCCTCAACGCTCTACCACATCGAAGACGCCGCCGGGAACGCGGTGCTCACCTTCAAGCCCTCCCGCGGTTACAGCGGCACGGTCTGCATCCTCGCAAGCAGCCCCGGCATGACGGCGGGAACCGGCTACACTTTCTACTCAGGCGGCGGCGTCTCAGGCGGCAGTGACTTCCACGGCCTCTACTCAGGCGCGGCCTACACGAAAGGCACACCGGTAGCCTCGTTCACCGCCTCCGCCCCCTACGCCACGGTGGGCACCGCCAGCGGCTCCCCTGGCGCAGGCGGCCAGAAGGGAACGCCGGGTGCACCGCCCGGACGGCATTAGAGCCGATGAGGAAGGATATTATGAGAAAACAAGGATTTTTGGTGATCGCGGCGCTGGTTTTGATGGTCTTATCAGGCTGTTCGCTCATCGCGCCGGCGGATGATGAACCGGCGAATGACAGCCCGACAGAAGATGATAGCCCAACGACACTTCCATCATCAAAAACCTTCTGGGCGCAGACGGCGACTAACGGCGCGTGGTATCAAATCACCGCGGCCAAAGCGGGAGAGAGCGCTCACTGCATTGTGTATGGAGATACTACCCTCAAGGCGGCTTCCTCCACCACCGGGAAATACACCGCTGCCCAGGCGCAGGCCCTCGCCAACGAGTATGAAACCTATGTCTGGAGCCAGATAACCGGGGCCTTCGGCGATATATACGATGTGGACGGGAACGGCAAGGTCATTCTCCTGCTTCTTGATATTGTGGACGGCTACCCTACACAAACAGGCGGCGGCTATGTGGCGGGTTACTTTGATTCCACCCACATGTTGTCAGGCGCCTATTCAAACAGAGCGGACATGCTCTTTATGGATGTGAACCCCGGCACGGTGGGAGACGCTACCTTCAACGCCACCATGGCGCACGAGTTGCAGCACCTCATCAACTGGTCGGAAACCGTGGCAAAGAACAGAAGCGAAAAAGAGCTCTGGATTAACGAGGGGCTTTCCACCGGCGCTGAGTATGTGTATAGCAGCGCAAAAGGCAGCGGCGGCGACCCCGGCGACAGGGTGAATTACTATAACGCGGTCAGAAATCCAAGCAGTCAGTATTACAGCCAAACCGGCAGCTACAATACTTTCTTCTATTGGGACAGCAGCCTGATGGACTATTCCACCGATTTTCTCTTTTTCCAATACCTGCGGATACACGCCTCAAACGGCACGGGCATTTATAAAGACATCATCCAGAACTCCTATGGGGACTACAGAGCGGTAACCGCGTCGGCGGCCTCGCGTTTCTCCCCCAGCGGCTTTTACACCGGGGGCGAGTCAGACACGGAAAAATGGAGCGTCCTTCTTACTAAGTGGGTCCTTGCCAACGCCATACAGCACACCTCCAATTTTTATGGATATAAAAACGACGCCGCGATTGGCTCGTTACAACATCTCACGTTTACAGGCACAAACGGGACCTCTATTTCTCTCAGACCGGGGGAGGCCATCTTTTCCCGGCTTGGGACGACAAGGACCTACAGCAACGGCAATAACATAAAATACGCCGCTATCTCCAAAAACGGCGACAGCAGTGTCATTGATGAAGACGGGACCTACACTACCAGCACACCGGATTTGCTCACCCTGAATGTTGATGTAAATTGTAAAGGGGCGGCATCCTCAGGAAAACTCGCGGATTACCAGAGCGGACCTATGCAGCCCGTCACTTCCGGCGGCTTGTCGGCCTCCGTCGTTTCCGGCGGCGGCGCGTCAGTCCCCCTGCTGCCCGAAACCTATCCCCTGAGCTTCGGCGACATGCGCCGTATCCGGGAGCGGGAAGCGGGACGATGAGGACAATGAAGCGGCTGTTTTTTCGCGGTGTTTTCGCGGCGGCCTTCCTCATCCTGTCGGCGGCCCTATCCGGCGGCATGGTTTACGCCGGGGGAAAAAGAGACGCGCCAAAACAGCCGGAACCGCTGAGCGGGCCGGGGCTTTACGAGCGGGCCGGGCCTGGGACGCTGGTGGAAATTACGGGCCGTGTGCGCCTGGTGGGGTCCGAGCCCTTCCCGGAACTGGTCATCACCGACGGGGACAACCACGACTGGTATATCGCCCGTGAAGACAGCGCCGCGCTCCGTAAATTTGAACAGCAGACGGTAACGGTCCGGGGCCTCGTGTATCGCGAGGAGATGATTCTCGCCAACGGCAAGAGGCTGGAAGACAGGCTGGTTCTTTCCGCAGTGGTAGTTGTAGAGTAAGTTATGAACCTGCTAAGCAGGCACATACCCCTGGCGCCGTGGATGCGCGCTTCCCCCAACGCACATTTTATGCTAGTATTAACCCTCTTTTGATAAATTTTCGCGCCGTTCCGGCGGGAGGTTGTATGACAGACTGTATTTTTTGCAAGATTATCGCCGGGGAGATTCCTTCCTACAGGATTTATGAGGACGAGCGGGTCTATGCGTTCCTTGACGTGGCCGAGGACGCGGACGGGCACACCCTGGTGGTGCCCAAGCGGCACTGCTCCGGCCTTATCGACTGTGACGGGGAAAGCCTGGCGGACACGGTTCATGCCGTGCAAAAGCTCTGCGCCCACTACATCAGGGACTGCGGGTTCGAGGGGGCCAATGTGCTCAATTTTACGGGGGAGTGCGCCGGGCAGACCGTGTTCCACCTGCACTTCCACATCATCCCGCGCAAGACCGGGGACGGGGTGTATTCGTTCCCCCGGTTCAAAAAATGCACCCGCACCCTCGCGGAGATGCAGAAAATCCTCGCCCTGGGTTGAGGCACAAGGAGGTTCCGGTGTCGTTAGAACGGGCAAGGGCCCATCTGGCCAAATTCGGTCTGGACAAGAAAATTCTTGAGTTTGACGTTTCCAGCGCAACCGTGGAGCTGGCAGCCGTTGCTGTGGGCTGCGAGAGCGCGCGGATCGCAAAGACCCTGAGCTTCCTCCTGGGGGATTCCGCCGTCCTGATTCTGGCAGCCGGGGACGCAAAGGTTGACAACAAAAAATACAAGGCCCAATTCAGCGCAAAGGCCAAGATGATTCCCCCGGAAGAGGTGGAGGCCCGGACCGGCCACGCCCCGGGCGGGGTGTGCCCCTTCGGCATAAACCCCGGCATCGACGTGTACCTGGACGTGTCCCTGGAGCGGTTCCCCACGGTGTTCCCCGCCTGCGGCAGCGCCAACAGCGCCATCGAGCTCACCCCGGAGGAACTGCGGAAATGTTCCGGCGCAAAAGCCGTGATCGACGTATGCAAGCTGCCGGAATAGGCGCAGGGGATTCTGGCCTATGGACTCCGCCCAGAGGGACAACATCCTTGTCGTAGACGACGAAGCCAAGATCCGCGAGGTGGTAGCGGCCTACCTTGAGGCCGGGGGCTACCGGGTGTTCGCCGCAAAAAACGGCGCGGAGGCCCTCTCGGTGCTGGGAAGCGCCAGGGTGTCCCTCATCCTCCTGGACTTAATGCTCCCGGACATGGGCGGCGAAGAAATTTGCCGCAGAGTCCGCGCCGTGTCAACCGTGCCCATCATCATGCTCACCGCCAGGGTTGACGAGCAAAGCATCATCAACGGTCTCAACATCGGGGCCGACGACTACGTGACCAAACCCTTCAGCCCGCGCCAGCTCATGGCCCGGGTTGCGGCGGCCCTCAGACGCTCCCAACACAGCCCGGAACCCCGGCGGACCCTTTGCTCCGGGGACCTCACCTTAAACCTGGAAGGCCGCTCCGCTTTTTTGGCGGACAAGCCCGTCCCCCTCACCAAACACGAGTTCGACATCCTCGCCCTCCTCATGTCCCGGCCCAACAAGATCTTCACCAGGGACGAGATAATCGACAGCGTAAAGACCGGGGACTTTGCCGCCTTCGACCGGGTGATCGACGCCCAAATAAAGAACATCCGCCGGAAACTCCGGGAGGGCGGGCAGACCGGGGACTACATCCTCACGGTCTACGGCATCGGCTACCGGTTCGGCGGGGAGGTCCAATGACGGTCACCCTGCGGAAGTGCCTCTCCCTGGTCTACGCCCTCTTCGTGAGCCTCTCCCTCTTCGTGCTGAGCCTGGTGATCGGCCTTGCGGCCCGGAGGCTCTTTTCCGATTACGTCAAGGGGAACATCGAGGAATCCAGGGCCGAGATCGTCCGCCTCATCGGTGAGCAGTACAACCCCTTCTTCCGGGACTTCAACCGCCTGGGGGTGGGGGCCCTGGGGATGCACTTCATGCACCAGGGCTACCTGATTTCCCTGGAGGACACCGCGGGCAGGACCCTGTGGAGCGTCCGGGAGATCGAGTCCCAGCACTGCGCCGTCATCATGGAGGAAATTCAGACCAGGATGAAGGACGAATTCCAGGTGACCGGGGGATTCCGCACCGCGTCCTACCCGGTGGTCCTTGACGGCGCCCAGGTGGGAACCGTGGCGATCGAGAGCTTCGGCCCGGTCTTTTACAGCGAAAACGAGAGCCGGTTCATCACGTCCCTCAACAGGGTCTTCGCCGTGAGCGGCCTCTTCTTCGTGGCCCTCTGCGTCATCCTGTCCCTCCTTTTGGCAACGGCCCTCTCCCGGCCCATCCTGGACACCGCGACGGCGGCGGAAAAAATCGCCTCCGGGGATTTCAGCGTGCGCCTCCCCCCGGCCCGCCGGATCAGGGAGCTCTCCCGGCTCTCCCTCGCCATCAACGACCTGGCGTCGGCCCTGGAAAACGGCGAAAAATGGCAGAGCCGCCTGACATCGGACATCGCCCACGAACTGCGCACCCCCCTCACGGTGCTCCAGGGGAACATCGAGGGCATGATCGACGGGGTGTTGGAGCCCACAAAGGAGCGCCTGGAAAACTGCAACGGGGAAATCGCGGGCCTCAACAAGCTCATCAACGACCTGGCAAAGCTGTCCCTCCTGGAAAGGGAACACCTGGTCCTGCACAGGTCCGGCTTCGACATCTCCGGCCTGCTCGCTTCCCTGGTGAGTCAATTCACCCCCCTGGCATCGGCCAAGGGACTCTCCCTTACGGCGAACCTGGAGCGCGCCCCCGTCCACGGGGACTACGACAGACTCACCCAGGTCTTCGTCAACCTGCTTTCAAACGCCGTAAAATACACGGACACGGGGTCGATCACCGTGACCGCCCGGCCCGCGCCCCGGAAGAGTGGGGACGCACCCAGGGCAATCGTCACCGTGGAGGACACGGGCATCGGCATCCCCCCGGAGGACCTGCCCCATGTGTTCGACCGGCTCTACCGGACCGACAAGTCCCGGAACCGGGACACCGGGGGCGCGGGAATCGGCCTGGCGGTGGCCCTCTCCATCGTGAAGGCCCACGGGGGAACCATTACCGCGCAGAGCCCCTCCCCCGCCGGGCGCGGCTCGGTGTTCACCGTTTCGGTGTGAGCCTTGACGGGGGGCGGACCGCCGCCGCCGGGGGCGTCCTTGCGCTTTCTCCCGTGCCCTGGTATAATTCCCCCAAAATTTTCACCCGGAAATTCTTTTTTTAGGGGTTTTTTATGGAAAAGAAACTACGTTTTGCGCCTGCCGTTGTTTTGTTGTTGATTCTTGCGGGGGGAGATTTGCGGGCCTACAATCCGCCGGCGGGGGGGGAGAATCTGTTTGCCGCCGGACATCCTGTTTTTGCCATGAGTGCGGCGTCGAGCGCCGGCGGGGCCTTCTACAGCCCCACGGCCCAGTCGGTCATCATAAACCCGGCCCTGTGCGCGGAAATCCAGCGCGTGTCCGTGGACGCGGGGTACACGGGGTTCTTTCCCACCAGGGACGCGGCCTTCAGCCTGGGGAGCGGCCTCCAGCTCGGCGCGGTGATTCCATCCCGGTGGGGGGTCTTCACGGGGGCCCTCCAGGGGGTGTTCGTTCCGGAGGAGATTCTGCCCCTGGGCAATTCCTTCACCCTCCGGGCCGCCTTTGCCAGGGATGTCACGGACAAACTCTTCCTGGGGGCGTCGGTCTTCGGGGGGGCCCTCTGGGCCGGCGGCGGGGCTGACTGGGCCCTGGGCCTTGACGCGGGATTCATGTACCGCCTGGGGACCCTGGGGGGCCTCTCGGACGCCAGGGTGGGCGTGTCCCTCCAAAACCTGGGGAAGACCTACACCGCGTCCCTGCCCGGCATAAACGGCGGGGAATCGGACTTTTTCCCCGGCATAGTCACCCTGCGGGGAGGCTTTGGGGCGCTGTTCCTGGATATGGAAGCGGTTGACGCGGGATTTTCCGCGGAATTCTCCCTGCCGTCCTTTCAGAACGCCGTGTTCGACCTGGGCGCCCAGGCGCGGTTCCTGGACATCATCACCCTGTCCCTGGGATTGCAGGTCAATCTTCGGGAAAGTATTGCGGGCAGCCATTCCCTTATGCCCTCGGTGGGGCTCAGCATAAAGTTCCGGGTGAACACCGGAAAGAGCGCCTTTATGAGCAGCAAGGGCTGGAACGCCTCGGATGTTACGGCCCTCGCCTCCTGGCGGCAGGTCTATGACGGAGTCCAGCAGATGTCCGCGGGGGTAACCGCGAACTTCGGTCTCCGGGACGCCGACGGCCCGGTAATCAGCCTTTGGGAGGACTAGCCGATGAAGAACATAAAATCATACGTCACCCTGGCGCTGGCGATCGCAGCGCCCTTCCTGGCCTGGGCCGCTGATCCCGGAGTCATCTATATTTCCCCCAACAACGACGGCATCCAGGACGAATTGACGGTCCCCCTCAAAATCACCGACCGACGCTTTATTTCCGAATGGGCCCTGGTGATCGAAGACCAGAACGGAATCCCCAGGCGGACCATCGGGAACAAGGAAAAACGGCCCGAAAAAATCACCGCCAAAAACATCTTCCAGGCCCTCCGCACCCCCAAGCAGGGGGTGTCCGTGCCCCAGTCGGTCATCTGGAACGGCATCCTCGATTCCGGGGAGACCGCCCCGGACGGGGTGTACACCTACCGCATCACCGCGGTCGACGATAACGGGAACACATCGGTCTCCAGGAGCTACACGGTGGTGGTGGACAACACACCGCCGGAAATCAATCTGCCCCAGCCGGGGGAACGGGACAAATTCTTCGGCGAGGGCGACAAGGCCCTGTTCACGATCACCCAGTCCGGGTCCGTGGAGGACTGGTGGGCCGGGTCAATCACGGACACTTCGGGCAGGAAGGTGCGCTCCTTCCTGTGGACCGATTCCGCCCCGGAGACCCTCCGCTGGGACGGACTCACCGACGGGGGCGTCCCCGCGCCGGACGGGGTGTATTCCTACCAGATCACCAGCACCGACCGGGCAGGGAACACCTCGGCCCCGGCGTCGATCACGAATATCGTCTACTCCGCGGACAGGCCCTCCACGGCGATCGCCCTCAGGGGCAGCAGGTATTTCTCCCCCAACGGCGACGGCGCCCAGGACACGGTCACCTTTGACGTAACGGTCCCCGCGCCGGAAACCGGGAACGTGCTCACCCGGTGGCGCATCTCCGTCCGGGACTCCTCCGGCGCGGAAAGGCGGGCCTTCGGGAACAGTCCCAGGCCGGAGAAGACCCTCGTGTTCGACGGGAGGGATTCCTCCGGGGCCGTCCTTGGGGAGGGCCAATACCAGGCGGTCCTTACGGCCTCGTACCTGAACGGCTACGAGGCCCCGGAGGTCCGCTCCCCGGTGTTCGTGCTGGACGTGACTCCCCCGAGGCTGACCCTCCGGGCGGAGGGTGACGTGTTCTCCCCGGACGGGGACGGCAACCTGGACACCATCGGCATAACCCAGTCGTCCTCAAAGGAGGCGGACTGGAAGGGGGAAATCCTCGGTGAGGACGGCATGGCCGTGCGGACCTTCTCCCTGGGGGGCGTCCTGGGGAACATCGCCTGGAACGGCCAGAACGACCGGGGGGAACTCTGCGAGGATGGCCTCTACACCTACAGGCTCTCCGCCGTGGACCAGGCGGGGAACAGCGCCCGCTCCGAGACCGCCCCCTTCAGGCTCGACACGAGCAGGACCGAGGCGCTCCTTTCGGTCCGTCCCGGCGCGTTCTCCCCCAACGGCGACGGGGTCCAGGATACGGTCACCTTCACCCCAAAGGTGAAGACCCGGAGCGCGGTGGCGCGCTACTCCCTCTCCGTCAAAAACGCCGGAGGCGCTGTGGTGCGGACAATGGCCGCGGACCGGCCGCTTCCGGCGACCCTCTCCTGGGACGGCCGGGACGACAGGGGCGCCCTCTGCCCGGACGGGTTCTACTCGGCCCAGGTGGACCTCCGGGCCCAAAACGGGAGCGAGACCTCCGCGGTCACCCCAGCCTTCGAGGTCGACACGGTGAAGCCCCAGGCAAGCGTTGCGGCGGCGTACACCCTCTTCTCCCCGGACGGGGACGGCAGGAAGGACACCCTCCCCCTGGGAATCACCGCGAGCCGGGAGGACAGATGGACCGGCGTCATCACCGGCGCGGGGGGCAGGCCCGTGCGGACCTACCTGTGGGAAAACGCCGGGGCCCAATCCTTTGCATGG
This sequence comes from Spirochaetaceae bacterium, assembly GCA_031272345.1. Classification (GTDB taxonomy): domain Bacteria; phylum Spirochaetota; class Spirochaetia; order Treponematales; family Treponemataceae; genus JAISTZ01. The sequence continues at coordinate 10,877 of JAISTZ010000035.1, forward strand.
GACGGCCTTGACGAAGCGGGGAACGTCGTGCCTGACGGTCCGTACACCTTCACCCTGGGGGCGGTCGACCGGGCCGGAAACAGGACCCAGGTCACCCTGGGGGGCATCCGGAGCGACACCAGACCGGCCCGCGCCCTGGTCACCACCGGGGCGGAAGCCTTCACCCCCTACGGCGAAGGGGACCTGGCCTTCCAGAAATTCGCCCTCATGGTGTCCCTGAACGAGGGAATCGAGTCCTGGACCTTCCGGGTTCTCCCGGAGACCGGGGAGGCCCTGCGGGTCTGGCAGGGCGGGGAGGGCTCCAAAATCCCCGAAACCATCCGGTGGGACGGCAGGAATGGGACCGGCGGCATCACCGAGGGCGCGCTCCGGGGGGCGCTGGACATCACCTACCTCAAGGGGAACACCGTGCACACCGAGGGGGCCGCCTTCATCCTCTCGGCCACGCCCCCCAGGCTCACCGTGCGCACCGAGCCGGTCTACTTCAGCCCGGACAACGACGGCAACGACGACGACCTCTTCATCAGCCTGGGGGCCGAAGACCGGGTGGGCTTCTCCTCCTGGAGCTTCGTGATTCGGGACCCGAATAACGGGCGGGAATTCTGGAAGACCGAGGGCAAGGCGGCGATCACCGAGCGCATCGTCTGGGACGGCAGGGGAAGCACCGGGGAACTGGTGCAGTCCGCCATGGACTATCCCTTCACCTTCACGGTGACGAACATCCTGGGCATGACCTCCGCCGAAAGCGGCCTTATTCCCGTGGACGTGCTCGTGGTGCGGGTGGGGGACGCGCTCAAGATGCAGGTTCCGGCGATCATCTTCCGCAGCGACCACGCGGACTTCGCGGGCAGGGACGTCGACTCCGAGCGGGGGCTGGAGCAAAGCGTCATCGACAAGAATATCGCCGTGCTCAAACGTATCGCGGAGATTCTGAACAAATTCAGGGACTACTCGGTCCGAATCGAGGGCCACGCGAACAACGTGTCCGGCACTGAGGCGGAGGAAACCTCGGACAGGGTCAACGGAAGCCGGAACATCCCCCTGGTGTCCCTGTCCCGGGCAAGGGCCGAGACCGTGCGGAAGATGCTGGTGGATTACGGGGTCGACTCAAAACGGCTTTCAACCGCGGGCAAGGGCGGCAGGGAGCCCGTGGTTCCCCACAGCGACAGGGACAACTGGTGGAAGAACCGGCGGGTGGAATTCATCCTGCTCAAGTGAGAGCTGGGCAGGCAGCGTTGTCCTAGGTGCTTTCGCCCTTTTTCTTGTCCGCCTCCATCCGGGTGTTCCAAATCTGGGCCTTTTTCTTGATTTCCTCCGCTTCCTCGCTGTCGCCGGTGAGGATGTAGAGTCTCCTGAGGGCCAGGAGGTAGTTTATGCCCAGCCTGATGTCGTCGATCCTGCGGGTGGACATTTCGTACCGGTCCCGGTACTTGTCCGCGGACTGGCTGATCAGGGTCTTTATCAGGCGGATGTAATTCACGGTTGTCTCATAGTCCTTTTCATTCGGGTCAAAATAGGTCTTTGTGGCGGCCTTCAGGTCCGCAAGATTTTTTGCAACCGCGGCAAACCGGCCGTTCAATTCCACGAAGGCCCACTTCCATTTGGTGTTGTCCCCGTAGGCGTCGATGAGCAGCCGTATGGCCAGGCCGAGTTTCCTGACCAGGAGATACCGCTGGGCGATGGCGACGCCGCTGATCTGGGCGACCCGGTCCTCGTAGTCAGAATAGGGGCAGTCGATATAGTTTGAAACGGTTTCTTCCAGGTAAATCACCGCCCGGTAGAGGGCCTTCCGGGACTCGTTCAGGGCTTCCGGGTCGTTTCTGCCGAGCATCCCCAGGGAAAATCCGTTGATCGCGTTGTAGAGGGTGGAAAGGCGGATCATGTCCTCGCAGAGGGCGATTTTTTTGTACCCAACCCCGTCGGGTTCCCCCTCCATGAGGGCCAGGGCGTCCTTCTCTTTTTGGAGGATCCCGGTGATTATCTCCTTGTAGGCTTCGACTTTTTTGCCGAACAGTTCCCGATCTTCCTCTGTTATCTTTACCATTGGTACCCCCCTGGGGCCTATCAAAGCAGCGCCGAAAAAGTCCCGATGACTTTTTCAATGCTTCCCTAGGTGTATTTTTGCAGCAGCGCCCGGGCGTGGTCCAGGGACTGGGCGCTTCCGGGATCGCCGGAGAGCATCCTGCCGATTTCCGCTGTCCGCTCCTCCCCGGTTACGGCGCGCACCGACGTGGCCGTCCTGTTTCCGGCAACGCGCTTTTCTACCTTCATTTGAGTATCGGCATAAACCGCGATGCTCGCCAGATGGGTGATACATAAAATCTGTTTGTTCTTTGACAATTGCTTGAGGTGGGCCCCCACGGACACGGACACTTCCCCGCCGATTCCCGTGTCGATTTCGTCGAATACCAGGGTGTCGATGGAGTCCCGCCCGGCAAACACGGTCTTGAGGGCCAGCATGACTCTGGAGAGTTCCCCCCCGGATGCGATCTTGTTCAGGGGTTTCTCCGGCACACCGGGGTTCGCGCTGAACAGGAATTCCACGTTGTCGATCCCGTAGGGGCCGCATTTCTGGTCGAACTCGGCGCTCTCCTTTTCCGTAATCGACACGACGAACCGCGCGCCCCCCATGCCGAGTTTTGCAAGGACCGATTCCACCCCCGATGCCATAAGGGTTGACGCGGCCCTCCGTTTTTGGGAAAGATTCTTTGCCGCCAGGTAGAGGGCCCGCTCCATCCGGCCTATCTCGGCCTTGAGGGCCTCCTGGTTTTCTTCGCTCCGGGAAAGCCGCTCCAGCTCCCCCTGGGCGCTCTCGCCGTAGGCGATCACCCCTTCAATCCCGCCGGCCTTGCCCCGCTCCGGGGGGTATTTCTTCCTGAGTTTGAACAGGAGGGCCAGGCGCTCCTCCACCGCGTTGAGCCGCTCCGGGTCGAACACCAGGCCCCTGCTGTAGGCGCGGAGGTCCTCGGCGATGTCGGTGTATTCGTAAAACCCCGCCTCGCAGCGTTTTGCCGCGCCCTTGAGGGCTTCGTCAAAGCCCGCCGCCTGGTCAAGGAGGGCGTTGAGCTTTTTTAGGCCCGAAAGGAGGTCCCCGGAGAGGAGGCCCAGGGCTTCCTCCACGGCGGCATAGAGCTTTTCGTATTGATTGAGCCGTTTCTCCTCCTGGGTGAGTTCTTCTTCTTCCCCAGGTTTGAGTTTTGCCCCGGCGATTTCCTCCACCGCGTACCGGAGCATCTCGATTTTTTCGTCCCGCCGGAGGGAGGCGTCCTCCAGGGCCGCCAGTTCCTCACGCTTTTTTACGAGGTCCGAGTAGGCCAGGGTGAACCGGGCAGTTTCCCCGGAGATTCCCGCGAATTCGTCCAGGCTCCGGCGGTGTTCCCCCGATCTGAGGAGGGACTCGTGGTCCCGCTGGCCGTGGATGTCCGTGAGCAGCGCGGCAAAGTCAGCAAGCTCCGCCCTGGTGACCGGGGCGCTCTCTATCCACGCGCCGTTCTTGCCGTTCACCCTGATTGCCCGGCGGAGGCGCACCCGGTTGTCCTCCGAGTCGATTCCATGGTCCGAAAGCCACTCCAGAGCCCCGGCGCCCCCCCGGTCCAGGGAGAATACCCCGGACACCCGGGCCTCCTCCGCGCCGGTGCGGATGCACCCGGTGTCGGCCTTACCTCCCAGGAGGAATGACAGCGCCCCAATCAGGATGGACTTTCCCGCCCCGGTCTCTCCGGTGAGGGCCGTAAATCCCGGCGCAAACTCCAGGGACACGGTGTCAATGAGGGCAAAGTCTTTTATGGCAAGTTCTTCAAGCATGGATTTGGATATAGTATAGCGGAAAGAGGGAGGGGCGTCAAGTACGCATCCTTCGTGAAAATTCCGGCGATTTTTACTCAAAACAAGGCTATTTTGCGTGGAAAAGCACACTTTTTACATACCGCCCCTTGTCACACCACCGCAAAAGGTGTACAAGGAAAACCCTATGGCAAACCCAACATTGACTGACCTGTATCGCCGGGCGCTTGCCGCATCA
>JAISTZ010000051.1 GCA_031272345.1 Spirochaetaceae bacterium
TGCATGGTGCCAGGCGCATGTGCCTGGCACCATGCGGTTAGCGCGGGCGCATCTGGTCCGCCATATTCATGGCCTTATATTTGTTTGAAAAAACCAGCACGGAATTTTCCGGGAGCCAGCCCTTGGCAAAGCCGTACCACAGGGCGGTTTTTGCGTCCCCCTGGGACGGGTCAGGCACAAGGGTGCGGGCGGTCACCTGCTCGACATCGCACCGCCTGCCGTAGGCGGCTGTGGGCGCGGAGGGGGAGCAGGATTCCCGGAAGGCGGCGTAGGGCTCGATGATGACCGCCCAGAGCACGCCGTAGCCCATGGCAGCCGCATCGGAGGCGGTGTTGATTTCGGGGACAGCTCTTTTGAAGGGGCCGCAGGACGCAAGCAGAATCAGGGAGACCCAGAGGGCGCAAAAACCGGCGGCGGTTTTCATTACAGGAAGAGGGCCTGGGGAAAGACGAAGTGGAGGACCCCCACGATCACCGACACAATGCCGATGTATTTTTTCTCCCGCACACAGAACCGGTCCAGAAAGGCCGGGAGTTCCGCGCCGGAAGAGGAGGCCGCGTAATTCTGCGCCAGGAGGGAGCCCCCGGCGGCGATTCCCCCAAGGGCGGGCAGCAGGTCCCCGATAACCGGAACCCTGGACATGGTGACGAACAGCTTGAGTATGCCCACAAGCACGGCGAGAATACCCAACACCAGGCGGAAGGTGGTGTTTTCAAAGAAAGATGGGGCCGCGGAAACGCCCTCGCCGGAGTCCCCGTCGCCTCCCCTGGAGAAAATGAGCGCCAATCCGCAAAACACATTCAAAATCACCGATAAAAACCATAACTGCATAATGCTCCTCACTTGCGTGTAATTGAACTTTTTAGGGACCTTTCCTGCCCCCCGCAGGACAAGACCGCTTCCACCCGTATTATATCATAGTCCCCGGTCTTTGTACGGAAAAATTCCTCTTCCCCCAGATATTTTTTTTCCATAACCTGCCGGTCGAAGACTTCGCCGTCCGCATTGAACACGGAAATTTCCGCCCGCACGGTCCGGGGCTCCGCGTTCTTTGAGGGACCCAACCGGAGACTGATGTACAGGGTTTCTTCAAACGAGAAGGCCGAAAGCTCCGCCGGAATGTCCGCCACCTCGCCCCTGGACGCGGAGGGAACCGAATAGGTCAAAAACACAATCAGAGCGCACAGGGCAAGGATTGAAAAAAACAGTACCCGCTTGCCCGGCGTTGCGACCAGCACTTTAAAAAAGCCCCTGGGCATGGCGCCCTGGCCGCTGTAGTAGTCCCGGACATTTTGCGGGGCATTGGCGATCCGGCGCTCCCGGTTGTAATAGAATGTCAGGGGCTCTTCCCCGTCTTCCCAGCCGTCGGGCCGGGCGGGGCCCTGGGAGTTTATGCCGCTCATGGGGGCCTCACTTTTTTAACAGCGCGTCAATCACGTTGTCCGTGCGCCACCAGACGATTTTGGCCCCGTCCTTTTCCGCCAGCAGGGCCGAGAGGATACCCTGTTCGGAAAGGGCGAAGGAATAATATGCCAGCGCGGCGGTGTCCACGTCGAGGTGACGCTTGAGCACCGTCTGGTCCCTGGGGTGGAGCATCTGGAGGCTGTACCCCCCGGAATCGGCTGCGGAGAAAAAGAACCACCCCGAATCGGTGAGGCCGAGCAAGTCGTAGGTGATGGGCCTGGGGGAACCATTTCCGTCCCCGGCGGATTCAAAGGGCGGCACGGCTATGGGGGCAAGAAAATCCCCCGTGGGCACGTCCATGGGGCACAGGTAGGCGCCCGCGTATTCTATGCCCGACTGAACCTTGGAGGCCGGGTCAATCACGCTGGTGTAGTAGTCAATCTTGAGGTAGAGACGGCGCAGGGTGGTGTCCGGGACAATCTGCTCCAGGGACAGGTACACGCTGCCCGGGCTGCCCGTCAGGTTGGGGAGGGCGGCTTTTTCTATGGGCAGCATGTAGAGGAGGAAGCCGTTTGAGGAGAACCAGTACACGTTCATCCCCGTGTTCGTGCGGCACACCACCACCAGCTCGTTGTTCTTTGTGGTGTAGATATTTTGAATCCAGGGGAAGGGCATCCCCCCCGGCCCCCGCTGCCCCAGGTAGTCCATGAAGACCCCCTCCCCGGAAAACCTGAGCACAACCTGGGAAAGCCTGAGATTGCCCGCCGCGTCCCGGTCTATCCGCTCGGGAGGCAGGGTGTCCACCACGTAGATGTTCTTGTCCGAATCCGCCGCCAGAGCGCCGGGGTTTTCAAAGGGATAGGGAATCGCCTTTTGGGTTGAAAGCTCCCCGCCGGGATACCCGTCTTCCCCCTCGGGGTCGGTGGCAAAGGCCGGCCGGGGATTGTTTTCCGGGTTGTAGTAGACCGCCAGGAGGTCCCCGTAGGAATTGAGGTGCATCACCTTTTTTTGGGCCCCGTTGGAAATGTAGAAGAACCCGTCCCGCATGGTGATGTGGGTGTTCACGTCGCTCCTTCCGGGCAGGGTGAACAGGTTGATTTCGTCCTCGAAGCTGCCGTAGCTGAGGGAGAAGAGTTCCGCCCGTTTTGACGTGTTGACCGCGGGACTTTGACCGCAGGAGGCCAAAAGCCCCGTCAGGGCAAGGAGGAGGAAGAAACCGTGTCGTTCTGGGCGATACTGGAATCGAACCAGTGACCCCAAGCGTGTCATGCTTGTACTCTAACCAACTGAGCTAATCGCCCCTGCCCGCAAGGGCACACCATTGTTCCAAAACCCCCTGGCTCCGGAACAGCCAAGGGACAGTGTATACCATCGAAAAAAACCTGTCAACCCTTCTTAAACAGGGAACCGATGCGTTCCAGAACTTTTTTTCGGTCCAGGGGCTTGACGATGTAGTTTTTTGCCCCGAGCATGAGGGACTTTTTGACCAGCTCCTCCTTGCCCAGGGCGCTCACCATGACGACCCTGGCGTTCTTGTCGAAGGCCATGATATGCTCCAGGGACGTTATCCCGTCCATCCTGGGCATGGTTATATCCATGGTGACGAGGTCGATGTTCGGGAAGAGCTCCTTGTATTTGTCGATGCCCTCCTTGCCGTCCGCCGCGGTGGTGACGATTTCGTAGCCCTCGCTGGTAAGAATCTGCCCCAACTGTTTTGCCACAAACATGGAATCGTCAACAATGAGCACCCGGATTTTGGACCCGTCCGCTTTTATTCCCGCCGGAATTGAACCGTCGGCTGATGAAAAATCTGTCGTCACTATCATCTTCTTTCTCCTTGGCCTAATTGCGTTCCCTGATTGCCACGTTGACTTCTACCTTGCCCTGCTCGGTAATCATGGGGACAATCAGGGCCTCAACCGCTTGATTCGTTATTTCCATCTTTTCTCCCGTAAAAAGCGCCGGAGGGGTCAGGTCGAACCGGAACCCCAGCTCGTGCAGCTTGGTGACCGCCTGGGCGGTGATGAGATTGGCAAGCTCCGCGATGGTCGCCTTGGCCAGGTCGCCGAATTCGGAGATCTCCTCGCCGTTCATCCTGGAGGCGATTCTGAGGGCCGTGTCCAGGGTCATGTCGAAGAGCACCCGCCCCTCCACATCCCCCGCAAGACCCACGAAGGCGGCGCACCCCATGACCGACTGGGACGTGGACTTGAGGTACAACTGCCCCCGCTTGACTTCTCCCCCCAGGACTTCACTCAGAATCCTGTAGGCGGTCTCAACAAAAGGATTTATATACTCTACGCGCATATTATGCTCCTGGATTCGCTATGTTGTGTATACCGTGACCGGCCCGGCGGTGTGCTCCCGCCAGGGTTCGATACCGGCAAGGCTTTCGTTTTCACCGATAAAGACCACTCCGCTGCCCTTGAGTTTCTCCCGGAAGTCCGCCAGCAGGGTTTTCTGCCCCTGGGGACTCAGAAACGGGATGACATCCCGGCAAAAAATCACATCCGCCGGGGGAATCGCCGTGGTGTGGAGGATGTCGTGGTATTCAAAAAAGACCATCTCCTTTATCTCCGGGTTGAAGGTGCAGGCCCCCGACGCGGTCCTGGAAAGGTAGGGGGCGTACCAGTCCGTTGCGGCCTGGCCGCTCACCGTGAGGAGGGATGCGTTGGACACGTTGATCAGGTCGATGTCCTGGGCAAAAATCTTGATTTGCGCGCCGGGATACCGCTTTCTGAGGATGCAGGCCAGGGAATAGGCCTCGTAGCCCTTGCCGCACCCGGGATTCCACACGTTGATCTGCCTGGCCGAATTGTCCGGCAGGGCCCCGTAGACCGCGTCCGCATAGGCCCTGGACCACAGGGCGCCCGTGGAGGGTGAAAAAAACGGCTCCAGGAAGGCCGATGCGTCCCCTTCGTCCTTGAGCTGCACGTCCTTGCCCCGGTCTTTCTTCCATGCTTCGTAGCGCCGCTTCACCCACCCGGAGGTAATCCCGTTGGTGGTGAAGTGTTTGAGGGACAGGAGGGCGTCCGTCACGAACTGGTAGCCCATGTCCGCATCGCCCGCCCCCCCGGCGCCCCCGGCTTTTTTGGCCTCCGGGGTATGCGGCGCATCCTGCCGCGGCAGGGAAAGCCGGCCCCCCGCCTCTTCCGCCTCCCCGGCCCTGCCGAAGATCCGGTCGATGTCCAGGAGGATGTAGAGGTCCCCGCCGCTTTCCACCACCGCGGAGATGTACTTGATGTTGATGTCCCCAAAGAGCGGGTGGGGCGGGCGCACCCGCGCGGAATCCACGCTGATCACCCTGTCGATGTAATCGACGATGATTCCGAAGGTCTGTTCCTGGCAGGAGATGATAAGCATGTTCTCCAGGCTCTGGAAGGCCCGTTCCGGCACGGGGAGGCTGAAGAACACCCGCAGGTCTATCACCGGGATGATGTCTCCCCGCAGGTTGTAGACCCCGGTGACAAAGGGGGCCGTGTTGGGCACGAAGGTAAAGCTGCCCGCCCGGGCGATTTCCTTTACCTGCATGATGTCGATGGAATAGTCCTTCCCCCCGAGGCTGAAGGTGACCATCTTGAATTCTATCTTCGGCTCCCCCCCGGGAGCGGAGCCGGTGTTTTGGGTTTCGGCTTCCGCCGCCTGGGGCGCCGTTCTTGTCGCTGTGGCTTCCACTGTTCTCCCTTGCATGTCGAGTTTTTCAGCGTGTCCCTGCCAGGGCCGTCTGACGGGCGTCAATCTCCAGCCTGACCCCCAGGGCCAGCAGTTGGTTCACGTCGATGATCAGGGACACGGAGCCATCCCCCAGGATTGACGCCCCCGCAATACCGGGGGAATTGGTGAATTGGTCCCGCAGGGGTTTTATGACAACGTCTTCCTCGCCGATAAGGGCGTCCACCATGACGCCTAGTTTCTTGTCCGCCGTCCCCACAATAACAATGAAACAATCTTCCCCGGTTTGGGTAACAGGGATGCCGAAGAGCCGGCTGAGTCTGAGGACGCTGATGATTTCGTCCCGCACGTTCAACACCTCGTAGTTGTCGATGGTCCTGATGTCCGTGGTTTTTACGCGGTGACTCTCGATCACCGACGCGATGGGGATGGAATACACCTCCTTGCCCACCCGCACCAGGAGCCCCTGGATGATCGCCAGGGTGAGGGGCAGGCGGATACTGAACCGGGTTCCCTTGCCGCTCTCGCTCATCACTGTGACCGAGCCGTTCAGTTTTTCTATCTGGGTCTTCACCACATCCAGCCCGACCCCCCGGCCCGAGATGTTGGAGATTTTTTCCGCCGTGGAGAATCCCGGCTGAAAGATGAGCTGGTAGGCCTCCTGGTCCGAAAGGAATTTGTCCGGGTGGATTATCCCACGCTCCACCGCCTTGGCCCGCACCCTGGCAACGTCGATTCCGCGGCCGTCGTCGATAACGTCGATAACGATCATGTTGCCCTCGTTGCCGGCCCGAAGGAGGAGGGCCCCCTCTTCCGCCTTGCCCGCCCCGGAGCGCTCCCGGGGGCTTTCGATTCCGTGGTCGATGGAGTTCCTGACACAGTGCATGATCGGGTCGAGGAGGTCCTCGATGACCGACTTGTCCAGCTCCGTGTCTTCCCCCTCGATGACCAGGTTGATTTTTTTGTCCAGGTCCCTGGAGAGGTCCCGCACCACCCGGGGAAACCGGGAGAAAATCTGATTCACCGAGACCATGCGGATCTTCATGACCCCCTCCTGCAACTCCCCGGTGATTCTGCCCAAATTCTGGGTTGAGGACCGGAATTTTGCCGTGGTGGATTTGAAGCCGCTCTCGAAGGTGTCGAAGGATTCCATGACGGGCTTGAATTCCCCGTGGAGGGCCTCCTGGATTTCCCGAAGGGTTTTGCCGTGTTTGAGGCTCTCGATGTACGCCGGGAACTGTTCCACCACCCCGTGGAGGTTTTCCTTGTATTCCGCGTTCAGGCGCTGCAATTTTGTCTGCATCTCCGACACGCTGGAAGCTATCTGGTTGAACGCCGCCTTGGTGATCACCGTTTCGCTCACCAGGTTGAGGAGGGCGTCTATGCGCTTTGCGTCCACCCGGAGCACGCTCCCCTGCTGCTGGGCCTGGGGGGCCTTCTTCGGGGGCTCCCCGCCCTTTGCCGGGGTTGGGGCCTCCGGCCCCTCCGCACCGGCGGACTCCGCCTCCCCCTGGGGGGCCTCCGGGGCCGCTGCATCGGGGGGACCCGCCGGCGCGGAGACCCTGCCCGGGTCTATCCGCCGGGCCTCCACCGACAGGGTTACGTCCGGCTTGAAGGCCCCTCGCTTCAGGGCTTCCCCGCTTTCCTTCGAGGCCACGTAGTAGACGACCCTGGGGAAAAATTCGTCCCCGTAGAGGGCGTCGAAGTCCGGGACGGTCTTGAGGACGCTCCCCAGGGCTTTGAGGGACGCAAACACCTGGATGCCCCCCACGGTATTCATGGGGTTGGATTCGTCGAACACCGCGGTGATTCCCCACAGGGGCTCCCCGTTTCCTGCCTCGGCGAGCTCCGCGGCCTCCTCCTCGGTGAGGCCCTCCCCCGGCAGGGGCGTTCCGGCGTCGTCCGGGGCCGTCTTCGGGGCCGGAGGGGCCTTTGCCGCTGCCCTGGAAGCGGCCTTTTTGCCGCCCTTTCGCGGGACAAATGACCCCAGGGTCTCCTTGATGGGGGAAACGTCCTCCCCGTAGACAGAACCCCCGGCTCTGGCGTCCAGCATGGCTTTGATAACGTCTATTGACGAAAGGAGGGCGTCCACGATCGGAGCGGAGACCTTCACCTGGCCCCCCCGGATTGCGTCGAGCAGGTCCTCCACCGCATGGGTGAACCCGGTGATTTCCGTCATCTCTACGGCGGCGGATCCTCCCTTGAGTGTATGGGCTGCCCGGAATATCTCGTCGATTGCGTCGTGGTTAGCGGGATCACCTTCTATTACAAGAACATTGCTTTCCAATTGTTCTACCTGTTGCTCAGCTTCCGCGAAGAAGTCCTTTAACAATTCTTCGTTGTTGATGTCAAGATAATCGCTCATACCCATTATTTTAAACTCAAAAAGCTGGAAGTCAAGCATTCCGGCAACATTTTGAAATGGGGCATTCCGGGGGGCTTGGTTTGTGCTACGGCCATTGGGGTAAGCGGTAGCCGCTCCCACAGGTCGCGGCAATTGACGGTTGCCCGACGGCACGGATGCCGCCGGCGTCACTTTTTTTGCAGAATTTTCCCCGAAAAGTGTCCCAAAACTGCGTGTCGTCCCACATATATAAGGCAGGAGGTTTTATGACCAAAGAAAAACTGCCCCTCTCTCCCTTGAACGACCTCGTATTCAAGCG
>JAISTZ010000095.1 GCA_031272345.1 Spirochaetaceae bacterium
CCGATGCCGAGCACTTCCCCGGTGGACTTCATCTCCGGCCCCAGGTGGGTGTCAACGTCGCTGAGTTTTTCAAAACTGAAGACCGGCACCTTCACCGCGAAGTAGGGCGGCGGCGGGTACAGCCCCGTGCCGAAGCCCATGCCGCCGAGTTTCTCCCCCAGCATGGCGCGCGTGGCGAGCTCCACCATGGGGATGCCCGTCACCTTGCTGATGTAGGGAATCGTCCGGGAGGAGCGGGGGTTTACTTCTATAATATACAGTTCGTTTTCGTGGATAAGGTACTGGATGTTCACCAGGCCCTGTGTGCCGAGCGCCCGCGCCAGCACCGCCGACTGGGAGACGATTTTTTCGGTCATGATGTCGTTCACGTTCCAGGCGGGGTACACGGCGATGGAGTCCCCCGAATGGATGCCCGTGCGCTCGATGTGTTCCATTACCCCGGGAATCAGGATGTCCTGGCCGTCGCAGATCGCGTCAACCTCAAGCTCGATTCCCATGAGGTACTTGTCCAGGAGCACGGGGTTTTCGATTTTTTGGGAGAGGATGATTCCCATGTATTCCCGCACGTCATCGTCGTTGAAGGCGATGATCATGTTCTGGCCGCCGAGCACGTAGGAAGGCCGCAGGAGCACCGGGTAGGAGAGTTTCGCCGCCGCCTCCAGGGCCCCTTCCAGGGTGAGGACCGAAAAGCCCCTGGGCCGCTTGATGTGCAGCCGCTCCAGGAGGGCGTCGAAGCGCTCCCGGTCTTCCGCCATGTCGATTGAGTCCGCGCTGGTGCCCAGGATGCGGACCCCCTCGTTGTGGAGGAACTTGGTGAGCTTGATCGCCGTCTGGCCCCCGAAGGCTACCACCACCCCCAGGGGTTTTTCCGTGCGGATGATGCCCATCACGTCCTCCGGGGTGAGGGGCTCGAAGTAGAGGCGGTCCGCCGTGTCGAAGTCCGTGGACACGGTTTCGGGGTTGTTGTTCACAATCGCCACCTCGTAGCCGAGCTTCTTGAGGGCCCACACGCATTGCACCGAGGCGTAGTCGAACTCGATGCCCTGGCCTATGCGGATGGGGCCGGAGCCCAGCACGAGGACCCGTTTGTTCTCTGGGGTATGGGGGAACAGCATACTGAAGACAGACTAGCGTTTTTTTTTCTTTTAGGGAAGGGGGCGCGTGAAAAACGCCGGAAGCGGGAGTGACCGGGGAGTGAGAACCCCGCCCTGCATGGGGCGGGGCCGTCCATTACCTGACGCTATCCAGGTAGTTGTCAAGGGCGTTTACGGCTTTCTTGAATTCGGCCAACTTCCGATCGTATTGCTCCCCGTGGGATCTGCGATTGGACGATGACGAATACCGCCGTTCCAAATCCTGGAGTTCCGAGTCGATCCGGCGCACATCAGCGCGGAGGCTTTCAAGCCGGCGGGTGTCGTCCAACACCTTATGCTTGAAATCGTCCTTCCTCGGCTGCTGTTGGGGCTGACCCTTGGGCGGAGGAGTGGGCTGCGGCTGAGGCGCTGGAACCACCTTCAGATTGCCCGGATTGGAATCCGGCTTTTTTTGACTCTGGGAAACAGCCAGAGATCCGACGACGCACAATGCGACGATTGCGAAAAATGTTTTCATACTGTAACCTCTCTTGCCCTCATTCTATCAAAATGCAAAAAAATGTCAAGTTTTTTTGAGAATTTTTGTTTTTTTTTGAAACCTGTCCCGGAATCAACCGGCTTCCTGATTTTTAACCGCCGCGCCCACGAAGTCCCGGAAGAGCGGGTGGGGCCTGTCGGGGCGGGACTTGAACTCCGGGTGGAACTGGCACCCCAGCATCCAGGGGTGGTTTTTTGCCTCGATGATTTCCACGAGCTTTTGCCTGGGGTTGACTCCGGAGATTTCCATGCCCCGCCCCTCGAAGCCGTCCAGGAAGGCGTTGTTGAATTCGTACCGGTGCCGGTGGCGCTCCCAGACGCCCCCCCTGCCGTAGGCCTTGCGGGCCAGGGTGCCTTCCGTGAGGACGCACTCGTACTTGCCCAGCCGGAGGGTGCCCCCGATGTCCGTGGTGTTCTTGCCGGGGAGGAGGGCGATCACCGGGAAGGGAGTTGCCGGGTTCATCTCCGTGGAGTGGGCCCCCTTGAGGCCGAGGACGTTCCGGGCGAATTCGATGGACATGATCTGCATACCCAGACAAATCCCGAAGTAGGGAACCCCGTTCTCCCTGGCGTACCTGGCCGCCAGGATCATCCCCTCGATGCCCCGGTCACCGAATCCCCCCGGCACGATGACCCCGTCGGCGTTCTTGAGCCGGTTTTTGGCGGCTGCGGGGCCGGTGAGCTTCTCCGCGTCCACCCAGTCGATCACCACCTCCGCCTGATGGAAGACCCCCGCGTGGAGGAGGGACTCCACCACCGAGAGGTAGGCGTCGCGGAGGTCGATATATTTCCCCACCAGGGCGATGGCGACCCGCCTCTTGGGGTGGTAGAGCCGCTCGACGATGTTCCGCCATTCCCCCAGTTGGGAGGGCCGGTCCTCCAGGGAAAGGGCCGCGCACACCGCCTGACCCAGGCCCGCGTCTTCCATCATCAGGGGGACCTCGTAGATAGACCGGGCGTTCAGGTTCTGGATGATCGCGCTGGCGGGCACGTTGCAGTAGAGGGCCAGCTTTTCCCTGGTGGCGTCGTCGATGGGGATTTCGCTCCTGAGCATGACGATGTCCGGCTGGATGCCCTGGCCTTGCAGCTCCTTGACGCTGTGCTGGGTGGGCTTGGTCTTGAGCTCCCCGATTTTCTTGAGGTAGGGCAGGAGGGTCAGGTGGATGTAGCAGCAGTTTTCCGGGCCCACGTCGTATTTTATCTGCCTGGCGGCCTCGATGAAGGGGAGGGATTCGATGTCCCCCACGGTGCCGCCCACCTCGGTGATGATCACGTCCGGGGTGATTCCGTCGGGCAGGGCCGATTTTGCCAGCATGTGCTCCCGGATCTGCCCGGTGATGTTCGGAATCACCTGGACCGTGCCCCCGTGGAATTCGCCCTTCCGCTCCTTCTCGAAGACCTCCCGGTAGACCCGGCCCGCGGTGGTGTTGCTGCTCTGGGAAAGATTCGTGCCCGTGAACCGCTCGTAGTGGCCGATGTCCAGGTCGGTCTCGGCCCCGTCGTCCGTGACGAAGACCTCCCCGTGCTGGTAGGGGTTCATGGTGCCCGGGTCGATGTTCAGGTAGGGGTCGAACTTGCGGTTCTCCACCTGGTAGCCCTTGCTTTTGAGGATGAGCCCCAGGGACGCCGCCGCGATGCCCTTGCCCAGGGAAGAAACCACCCCGCCGGTGATAAAAACATATTTTGCCATTTTTTGCTCCTGCCGCAATAAAATCCCCGGGGACACGCTGAAAAACCCGAAGTCCTTCAGCGCTTCCCCGGGGAGCCTATCACAAAAAAAGGAACGTGTGAATCCCCTTGACACAACCGGGCGGGGTCTATAGAGTGTCCCCTATCTGTATCTGTAGGAGGATATGACAACCATGAAAAAAATCTGTGGAATTTGTGCTCTCGCGCTGGTTCTGCCGGCCCTGGTTTTCGCCGGGGGCAAGAAGGACGACTCCCCCGCCGGGGCCGCCAAGTCCCTCACCATGAAGCCCGGCGTTCTCACGGTGGGCATGGAGATCGGGTACCCCCCGATGGAGTATTACGACACCGACGGCAAGACCCCCATCGGCTTCGACGTGAGCATGGCCAAGGCGATCGCCGCCAAACTGGGCCTCGCGTTTGAATACGTGGACACCGCCTGGGACGGCATCTTCGCCGGGGTCGACACGGGCAAGTACGACTGCATCATCTCGTCGGTCACCTGGACCGAGGAGCGGGCGGAAAAATTCAACTTCACCAAGCCCTACGTGGCAAACTCCCAGCTCCTCGTGGTGCGGCGGGATTCCAAGGTCAAACCCTCGTCTATGGAAGGCACCATCGGCCTCAGACTCACCTACCAGGCGGAGACCACCTCGGACACCCTGGCCACCGAGTGGGCAGAGAAAAACGGCGTCAAACTCGTGCAGGGCAAGGACGTGTTCGAGTACGACAAGGTGATGAACTGCTTCGACGAGCTCAAGGTCGGCCGGGTGGACGTGATTCTGGTGGACAGCGTTGTGGCCGCGGAATACCTTTCCCAGCCGGGGAACCCCTTCGAGATCTGCGCCGAGATAAGCAACGACGAGGTCCTGGCGATTTGCCTCAAAAAGGGCAACGACGCCCTCACTGCGGCCATGAACAAGGCCCTGGACGAGCTCTACGCGGACGGCACCTTGCAGAAAATTTCCCAGGAAGTCTTCGGCACGGACGTGGTTTCGTCAGTGAGGTAACACCGCCACGAACACCGCACAAAAGATGCTGAGCTGGATTCCTCCCCTCCTGGACGGCGCGCGGATAACCATAAGCCTCACGGTTGTCTCCGTGTGCGCCGGCCTGGTGCTGAGCCTGTTTTTGGCCCTGGGGAAGATTTCCAAAAAGGCCGTGCCGAACAGGTTCTGCTCGGCCTACATCTTCTTTTTCCGGGGAACGCCCCTCCTTATGCAGCTCTACTTCATCTACTACGGGCTTCCCCAGATTCATCCGGCCCTCACCATAAACGACCGGTTCCTTGCGGCCTTCATCGCCTTCAGCCTGAACTCGGCGGCCTACTGCGCGGAGATCATCCGGGCGGCGATTCAGAGCATCGACAAGGGCCAGTTCGAGGCGAGCCGCGCCCTGGGACTCACCTACGGCCAGACCATGCGCCTGGTGATCATCCCCCAGTCCATCCGGCGGCTGATTCCCCCCGTGGGGAACGAGTTCATCATGATGCTCAAGGACGCGTCCCTGGTGTCGATCATCGCCCTCACGGACATCACCAAGGCCACCAGGTCGATTTCGTCCTCCACGGCCTCCGCGATGGTGTACATCCCCGCGATGATTCTCTATCTCATCATAACCGCGGTTTTCTCGGTCGTATTCCACCGGCTGGAAAAACGTTATTCCGTGTACGAGTGAGGCAGCCGTGAGCATGATTCGGACCGTCAACGTGTGCAAGAGTTTCGGGGATCTCCATGTTTTAAAGAACGTTTCCCTTGTGGTTGAGCAAAAGGAAGTGATCTGCATCATCGGGCCCTCGGGCGCGGGAAAGTCAACCTACCTGCGCTCCCTGAACCGGCTGGAACAGATCGACGAGGGGCAGATTTTCATCGAGGACAAGCTCCTCTTCGACTGCCGCGGCGGGGTTGATTCGGTGCGCATGAGCGGGAAGGAGCGCTCCCAGGCCCTCATGGAGGTGGGCATGGTGTTCCAGCGGTTCAACCTCTTCCCCCACCTCACTGCCCTGGAAAACGTCATGCTGGCCCCGGTCAACGTGCGCAAAATCTCCAAAGAAGCGGCCAGGGAGCGGGCCCAGGCCGTCCTCGACCGGGTGGGCCTCTCGGACAAGCTCGCCGCCTACCCGGCCCAGCTTTCCGGGGGACAGCAGCAGCGGGTCGCCATCGCCCGGGCCCTGGCCATGGAGCCCAGGATCATGCTCTTCGACGAGCCCACCTCGGCCCTGGACCCGGAGCTCGTGGGGGAGGTGCTCTCGGTGATGAAGTCCCTGGCCCTGGGGGGCATGACCATGCTCGTGGTCACCCACGAGATGGGCTTCGCCAGGGACGTGGCGGACCGGGTGGTGTTCATGTACGACGGGTCGATCCTGGAAACCGCGCCCCCGGAGGTGATGTTCAACAGGCCCCAAAACGAGCGGACCCGTCAATTTTTACAGAGTGTGCTCACCCATTAACCATTATGAAACAAATTCACGGCATAAACTACCAAGAACTTCCCGTATACGCCCAGAAGGAGCGGATTCTCGAAACCCTCAGGCTGAACAAGATCATCGTGGTCCAGAGCCCCACGGGGAGCGGGAAAACCACCCAGATCCCGGTGATCCTCCACGAGGCGGGCTACACGGGCTCCCTGGCGGTGGCGGTCACCCAGCCCAGGCGGATAGCCGCGGTTTCGGTGAGCGAATTCATCGCCCGCCAGTTGAACACGACCTTCCCCGGCCTGGTGGGGTACAAGATGCGCTTCGAGGACAAGACCAACGCCGACACCCGCATCAAGATTATGACCGACGGCATCCTGCTCCAGGAAATGAAATTCGACCCCTACCTCACCAAATACTCGGTGGTCATGGTGGACGAGGCCCACGAGCGGAGCCTGAACATCGACTTCATCCTGGGGCTCCTCAAGCGGATCGTGAACGAGCGGGAGGACTTCCGGGTGGTGATTTCGTCGGCCACCATGAACGCCGAGGCCTTCTCCCACTACTTCGACGGGGCCCCCATCGTCACGATTGACACCATCACCTACCCGGTGAACGTGATCTACGACCCCCTCGCCCTGGGGGAAAAACCTAAGGGCCAGGCGGGCCGGGGGCGGAAGGGCGGGGGCGACGCGGGGGAGCTCCTCTGCCTCAAGATAGAAGAGACCATCGCCCGGGTGATAGACAACGGCGCCCAGGGGGCGATCCTGTGTTTTCTCCCCGGGGAAAAATCCATCAAGGACTGCTGCTTCCTCCTGCGGCACTCCCCCCTGGCCCGGCAGATATACGTCATGCCCCTCTACGGCAGGCTCTCCAAGGAGGAGCAGGAGCAGGTATTCTACCCGCCCCCGCCGGGGAAGCGCAAGGTGATCGTGTCCACGAACATCGCCGAGACGAGCGTCACCATAGGGGACGTCACCACGGTGATTGATTCGGGCCTGGCAAAGCTCAACTACTACAACCCCCACACCTACACGTCGAGCCTCCTCGAGTCCCTGGTGTCAAAGGCGTCCAGCAGCCAGCGGAAGGGCCGGGCGGGCCGCACCGCCCCGGGCACATGCTACCGCCTCTATTCCCGCAAGGACTTCGACTCCCGCCCCCTCTACACCATGGAGGAGATCTACCGGACCGACCTCTCGGAGGTGGTGCTCCGCATGGCGGAACTGGGAATCATCGACTTTGAGAACTTTGAATTCATTTCGCCCCCGGGAAAGGAGGGAATCGAGGGGGCCGTGGAGACCCTCCTCATGCTCAAGGCCCTGAACGAGGACCATTCCCTGTCAAAAATCGGCGCCCTCATGGTGGAATTCCCCCTGCTGCCCCGGCAGAGCAGAATCATCGTGGAGGCGATTCTGGAGCACCCGGACGTGCTCGAGGAAGTCATCACCGCCACGGCCTTCCTGTCCACCAATTCGCCCTTCATCCTGCCCGCGGGCAAGGAAATGGACGCCCGGAAGGCCCACCACGCCTTCAGGGACATGAACGGCGACTTCGGCTCCTACCTCCGCCTCTTCAAGACCTACTCGGAGCGCAAGGACAAGGTCAAGTTCTGCGAGCAATACTACCTGGACCCGGAAGTGATGGGAGAAATCTACAACATCAAGGACCAGCTCGAACAAATCGTGGCGAAGCTCGGAATCCCCATCATGAGCGGCGGGTCCTTCGACGATTACCTGTGCTGCATCGCCGCGGGGATGATTCAGTTCGTGTGTGTGCGCACGGGCAAGGATAACTACCGGAGCCTCACCACCGAGAACATCCAGATTCACCCCGGTTCCAGCATATTCAGGACGAGCCCCCTCTACATCGTGGCGGGGGAAATCTTCCGCACCTCCCGGATGTTCGCCATGTCCGTGTCCCCCCTCACCAGGGCCCTCCTCCGCCGGATCGACAGCGGCCTGGAGGCCGCCCTTGCCCAGGCGGCCCGCTCCAGGGGCAGGACCAAGGCCGAGGAAGCCCAGGCCAGGGCCGAAGCCAGGGAGGCCGCCAGGGCCGCCAAAGCCGAGGGCAATGTGTTCCATTTCGGGGGCGAGACCTTTGCCATCAAGAAAATCAAGGGCAAGAAGCACCTGATGCTGCCCTACGACGAGTTCATGCGCTCCCTGCGGGCGGAAAGCTCCGAAAGGGAACGCAAAAAAATCGCCCAGTACCGGGGGGCCGTCCTCATCGGGGACAAGACCCTCCTCCAGGGGGAAAAACTCTCCTTCATCATCCGCCTCGCCGAGGCCCTGGACTTTACCCCGGTGACCCTCCCGGAGGGGAAGCTCACCCTCCAGAGCGGCAAGGACGGGGGGGACTTCCTCTCGGCCCTGGAATTGACCCTGCGGGTCTGCCCCCTCCGCTCGGACAGCGGAACCCTGGGGTTCGCGGCCCTCCTCAGTGACGGCAGGGGGAACTACCGCCTGAAACCCCACAAGGGTTTTTCCAGCGCCCTCAGCGAGAGCCTTTCGAGCTTCGAGCTCCTCATCGACGACGAGGCGGGGCTCTTCACGGAGGCCCAGAAGGACGCGGTGGGCGCAATCTACCGGCGGATCTCCGAGCTCTACCAATAGGGCGCCCCCATGACCCTCCCGCCGGACGGCCCCTTTGCCGAAAATCTTGCCCTTTTCCGGGAACGGTTCCCCGGCCTCTACGGCATGTACGCGGCCCCCCTTTCCGCGCCGGATGCGGCCCTGGCCGCCCTGGAAGGGGAGGGGATGGAGGTTCTTGAGGCAAGATCCGGGAAGCCCAGCCTCCGCTTTGCCGGGCGGCTCATCCACTCCCTCCAGGACCCTCAAAAAGAAGCGGAGCGCCTCCTGGACGCCGAGGTAAAGGCCCTGGGGGAAGCCCCGGGGAGCTTCGTGTTCTACGGCTTCGGCCTGGGCTACCTTCCCGCGGCAGCGGCGGAGAAATTCCCGGGCGCGGCCCTGGCGCTCATTGAGCCGGACGTCCGGCGCTTCATCCTGGCCCTTGGCTGGGTTGACTGGAGAAGGGTGTTTGCAAGTCCTTCCTGCGCGGTGTTCCTTGGGGCGGACGTACACACGGCGGCGGATTTCGTGGAGGGCCTGGGGGAGGGGAGGGTGATTTTTTCCCTCCCCCAGTACACGGCCCATGGGGGGGACTATTTTTCCGCTCTTAAAACCCTGGTGAACCTGCGGGTCCAAAAAAAACACGTGAACGCCCGCACCCTGGACGCCTTCGGCAAGCGGTGGCTACGAAATTCCGCCCGGAATCTCCCCATGCTCGCATCCTGCCCCGGGGTGAATCGCCTCTCCGGACGGGCCGGGGGACTCCCCTGCTGCGTCCTTGCCGCCGGGCCCACCCTGGACTCGGTGATTCCCTTCCTGGAAGATTTGAGCCGCCGGTCCGTGGTGATCGCCGTGGACACGGCCCTCAGGGCCTGCCTCCGCGCCGGGGTTGAACCGGACTTCGTCGTCCTGGGGGACCCCCAGTTCTGGAACGCCCAGCACCTCTCCGGCCTGTGCGCCCGGTCGTCGATCCTCGTAACAGAAATCGCCTGCTACCCCCCGGTGATGCGCTTCCCCTGCCGGGGGGTGGTCCTCTTCGATTCACTCTATCCCCTGGGGGAGTATTTTTCCAGGGCCCTCTCCCTCCCCAAGGGCGCCCTTGCCTCCGGGGGCTCCGTGGCGGCGAGCGCCTGGGACCTCGCCCGGGTGTTGGGCGCGGGGGAAATCTGGGTTGCGGGCCTGGACCTGGGCTTTCCCGGGGGTCGCACCCACGCCAGGGGGAGTCTCTTCGAGGAGACCATCCACGCCCGCTCCGTCCGCCTGGCCCCCGCCGAGACCCAGGGGGCCGCCGCCCTCTTTTCCGCCCGCTCCGTCCTTGCGGGGGACTATCACGGCGTCCCCCTCCGCAGCGACGAGCGCATGACCCTCTACGCCTGGTGGTTTGAGAACGAGTTCG
>JAISTZ010000136.1 GCA_031272345.1 Spirochaetaceae bacterium
CAAGACCAAATACCCCCAGGGGGGCGAAAAATCCCTGGTAAAGGCGGTGCTTGACAGGGAAATTCCCTCAGGGGGACTTCCGGCTGACGCGGGCTGTCTGATTCAAAACGTGGGCACCATCTGCGCAATCGCCGACGCCTTCAAAGAAGGGAAGCCCCTCATCGACAGACCCTTCACCGTGTCCGGGGGCGGGTGCAAGACCCCCAAGAACCTGATCGCCCCCATCGGCGTCGTCGTGGGCGACCTCATCGCCGCCGGCACAATCACCCTTGGGGAGGACGTAACAAAGATAATCGCCGGGGGGCCCATGATGGGCTTTGCCATGGCGAGCGCGGATTTCCCGGTGGTCAAAAACACGTCGGGAGTCCTCTTCCTTACGGAGGCCGAAACAAAGGCCTTTGAAGAAGGCCCCTGCCTGGGCTGCGCCCGGTGCGCCGGAGCGTGTCCCATGCGCCTTACCCCGGTGATGATACACCGGTGTCTCGGGGCGGGCCAGTTGGAACGGGCAAATAAATTCGGCCTGTTGGACTGCATCGAGTGCGGGTCCTGCGCCTATGTCTGTCCCGCGCACATCAAACTCGTGCAGCGCTTCAAGGTCGGAAAAGCGGACCTGCGCCGGGCGCGGCAGGCGCTGCAAAAAAAAGGAGCGTAACAATGGCGGAACTTGCTGTAAAAAAAATCATTTCACCAGCCCCGCACTTCGATTCCGGTGTTGCCACACCCAAAATCATGCTCACCGTGGTGATTTCCCTTGCGCCGCTGGTCATCTACGGCACGTACCTCTTTGGGGCGCGGGCGTTGATCACCGTGGCTGTGTCGGTGGCGTCCTGCGTGGTCTTTGAATCCCTGTTCAGGAAGCTCACCCGCCAGGACACCCGCGCAAAGGACTTTTCCGCTGTGGTGTCCGGGATTTTGCTTGCCCTGGTCATGCCCCCGTCGATTGCGGTGTGGCAGGTAATTTTGGGCGCGCTTTTTGCGATGATCGTGGCAAAGGAATTCTTCGGCGGCCTGGGGGCCAACGTGTTCAACCCTGCCCTTTCCGGGCGGGCCTTCATGTTCGTCAGTTTCCCCGCGGCAATGGCCGCCTGGACACAACCCCACGACGCGGTGAGCGCGGCGACCACCCTGGCGTCGGTCTACGGCACGGCCGAGGGAGGTGATTTCTCCTACCTCACCTACTTCCTGGGGAACCGGGCGGGCTGTATCGGCGAAACGAGCATCCTGCTCATCCTCCTTGCCTTCGTCTTCCTGCTCATCACCAAGACAATCGACTGGCGGGCCCCCGTGGCAATGCTCGCGGTAACCGCGGCGCTTTCGGGAATCGCCGGGGTGAACCCCATCGCGGCCCTCATGACCGGGGGGGTGTTCTTCGGCGCGGTGTTTATGACCACCGACTACGCCACCGCTCCGGTGACAAAAGCCGGGCGCCTCGTGTTCGGCGCGGGGTGCGGGCTCATCACCTTCCTTATCCGCAAATTCGGCGGCTACCCGGAGGGGGTCATGTTCAGCATCCTGATTATGAACATCCTCGTGCCCTTCCTCAACAACATCATTCCACATAAATACGGATTTGTTAAACCCCAAAAGGCGGAGGTAAAAAAATGAAAGAAGCGCCCAAATTCGGCATAACCCTCGCGCTCTACTCGTCGGTGGCCTGCACCCTGCTGGCCCTGGTGAACCTGGTCACCGCGCCGCTCATCGCGGAAGCAAAGAACGCGGAAACCCAGGCGGGCCTCAAAATCGTGTTCCCCGGGGACCAGTACGTCTTCGAGGAGGTGACCGGCTTCGCCAACGACCCGGCGTCGAGCGTCAAGGTTGAGCGGCTCTTCCTCGCCAAGGCGGGGGGCGCCACGGACGGCGTGGTCGTCCAGGCCACGGGCCCCACCTACGACAGGGCAACGATTCTTATCGGGGTGGACAAAAACCGGAAGATCTCCGCGATTCAGTTCACGGCCCTGTCGGACACCCCGGGCTTCGGCAAACGGGCCGAGGAGCCCGCCTTCAGGGACCAGTTCAAGGGCAAGTCCATCGACGACCCCTTTGTGTCAAAGAGCGATGTGACGGCCATATCCGGCGCGTCAATAACGTCAAACGGCGTGTCCCGGATACTCAAGTACGCCACGGGCATCGCGGGCGAATATCTCAATAAATAGAGGAGGAACCCAATGAAACGATACATGGCTATTCTTACCAACGGAATAGTAAAAGAAAATCCTCTGCTCGTGCTGATGATCGGCCTGTGTTCGTCCCTGGCGGTGACGACCAGGCTCGTGAACGGCGTCGGCATGGGGGTGGCCCTCACGGTGGTCCTTGTGATGAGCGAAATCATCATCAGCGCCTTCCGCAAGCTCACCCCGGAGTCCATCCGCATACCGATTTTCATCATCATCATCGCCACCTTCGTCACCATCGTGGACCTGTGTATGCAGGCCTTCACCCCCGACCTGTCCAAGTCCATGGGGGTGTTCATCCCCCTCATCGTGGTCAACTGCATCATCATGGGCCGGGTGGAATCCTACTCCTACAAGAACACGGTGCTGGAATCCGTGTTTGACGGAATCGGCATGGGCCTGGGGTATTCCTGGGTGCTCTGCGGCATCTCGGCAATCCGGGAACTGCTGGGGGGCGGCACGATTCTGGCGGGCACGGGGCTCGAAATCACCGTGCTCCCGGAGGCCTACCGGATCGGCCTGCTGAGCCGAGCTCCGGGGGGGTTCCTAGTGTTCTCCATGTTCATCGCGGTCACCTTCGCGATCAAGCGGATGCAGGACGCCAGGGTGAAGGACACAGGCCCGGCCTGCTGCTCCGAGGATGAACTCAAAAAACAGGAGGTCCAGCATGGCTAATCTGCTCAAAATTTTCGTGTCTTCCCTTCTGATTGACAACGTCATCCTGATTCAATACCTGGCCTGCTGCCCCTTCATCGGCATGACGACCGACACGGACAAGGCCTTCGGCATGGGCGTCGCGGCGTCCTTCGTGCTGGTCCTTGCCACGGTGGTCACCTGGCCGATCTACACCTACATCCTGGCGCCCCTGGAAATATCCTTCCTGGAGACTCTGGTCTTCATCCTGGTTATCGCGGCCCTGGTGCAGCTCGTGGAATACTACCTCAAGAAGTCCGTGCCGGCCCTGTACAGCTCCATGGGCGTCTACCTGGCGCTGATCACCACGAACTGCGCCATCCTGGGGGTCACCCTGAACTGCATCAGCAAGGGCTACAACTACATCGAGTCCATCGTGTACGCCATCGGCACCGCCCTGGGCTTCCTGCTGGCCATGGTGCTCATGAGCGGTGTGCGGGACCGAATCCGAAGCGCCCCGGTGCCCGCCTTTGTCAAGGGAACGCCCATTCTGTTCGTTTCAGCGGGCCTCATGTCCATGGTCTTCGCCGGCTTTGTCGGGCTCATTAAATAGGAGGAGCGCAGATGACTGTTTTGTATACCTTTATTCTTTCGGCTGTCCTCGCCCTCATCCTGGGGTTCCTCCTGGGGATCTTCAAGAAAATCTTCTTTGTGCCCGTGGACGAGGCTGTGGCCAAGGTGCGGGCGGTTCTGCCCGGGGCAAACTGCGGGGCCTGCGGGTACGCCGGGTGCGATTCCTACGCCGCGGCCGTTGCCGCCGGTAACGCGCCCACAAACGCCTGCGCCGCCGGGGGGGCCTCGGTGGCCGCCGCCGTGGCCGACGCGGTGGGCAAGGAAGGGGGCGCGGTAGAGAAAAAAGCCGCCCTCCTCGCCTGTCAGGGGGGACTTGAATTCGCCCAGGCCAAGGCCGAGTATTGCGGCGTCAAGTCCTGCCAGGGCGCAAAGATCGCCGTGAACGGGGTCAAACTGTGTCCCTACGGGTGCATCGGCTTTGGGGACTGCGTCGCTGTCTGCGCTTTCGGCGCCCTCAGCATGGGAAGCGACGGCCTCCCCCGCATCGACTACGCCAAGTGCGTGGGCTGCGGGGCCTGCCAGCGGGCGTGTCCCCAGGGGCTCTTTGCCCTGGTGAGCGAGTCCCAGAAGGGGGTGATCGCCCTGTGTTCCAACAGGACCACCAACAGGCCCACGGTCTTAAAGTCCTGCAAGAAGGGCTGCATCAAGTGCTCCAAGTGCGTCACCTCCTGCCCGGAAAAGGCGATTGAGCTGGTGAACGGCATCCCCAAGGTGGATTACACCAAGTGCACGTCCTGCGGAACCTGCATAGCCGGGTGCCCCACCAAGGTACTCGCGTTCATAAGTGACATAGAAAAAACGGCATAAAAAAAGCGCCGGTTTATCCAATCGCGGACGAACCGGCGCTGAGATGCCGCGCCCGCCCAGCCCGGAAAAGTTGACAGGCGCGCCATTCTGTCATATATTCATAGGTAGATATGGGCAGAACATTGACAGGGAGGCTGGGGGCGTTTTTTGACTGGTTTTTGGGGCTTTTTTCACGGGCAGACGGCCCGGAGGCAGCCAAACGCCGGATGTTAAAACAGATAAGCAGGGCCTTCGCAAAAACCCGCGTCAAAATCTACAAGCCCCAAACGGACGAAATTCTGCCGGCCCTGCCCAGGTTCATCTACGAAATCTATAAAACCGTGTTTCCCGCCCAGTCGCTTTTTAAAAGCATCCAAAATCCCAACGCCTGGAAGACCCTCGTTATCAACGCTTCCATGAGCGAGAAGCTTCTCGACCTGACGAACAGACTTACGGCTGAGGCGATTCTCGAACAGGCCGGAACCGTGGAGCTCCCGGAGCTGGAGCAGCGGGTCAAGGCCGACCTGGATTCGTTCCTCCTGGAATTCAACGAAGGGATGACCGCCCGCATCGACGGCCTCTACACCAAGCTCATGCGCTTCAATGATTTTTGCGCCTTCGATTTCTACGCCCTCCTCAAAAAGTTCGCCCCAAAGCTCAAGGAGGGAACGTTCGCCGGACTCCCGGACTTCAACATCCTGGGAGGGCAATACGTGGTTGACAGCATCAGGGAGTTCGCGGCGGCGGCCTGGCCCATAACATCCTTTTCAACCTGGGACGACCTTTTTGACGCCCTCAAGGGCCAGCGCAATTTCGACAGGGTTCCCGCCGGCGGGTGGACGAAAACCGTCTCCCGCATAGACACCATCAAAAAATCCGGGGCCTTCGAGATGATGATTCAGCTCATCCTGAAAGATCCTGACTTCATCCTGCCGGTAAAGGAAAGGCAGGAGCGTATAGTTGATTCATACATTGAAAAAATCCAGGAAGAAGCTGAGGACACCCTGGCGCAACTGCACGCCCAGGAAAGGGCGGACAGGATAGAAACCCTGGCAGCGCAGGTCTTTGGGGCCGATGCGGATATTCAATTGAAAAACTACACCGACGGGGCAAGCGAGGAATTTTTACGGAGGGGTCTTGAGGGGTACGCCTTCTGCAAGCCCCTGGGGTACCTGAAAGCTTTCCTCCTGAGCTTTGTAAAGCACGACCTCAGCGAGGTTGCGGACCTGGTGCTTGTCCGGGGCAAGTGGGCTGACCCGTCCCTTGCGGCCCCCCTTTCCAATTCCTTCCACTCCCTGCTGGAACTCGATGAAAAAATCACGGCCCTGGAGGACTCATTGGAAGAAACCGCGCCCAGGGGAATCAAACTCAACACGATGATTTTCCGGGTTGAACGCGACCGGGGGAGCCGCGGCATCGTGCAGGGCATCATCAAGGACATGAACAACCAGGCCCGGGACATCATCACCTTTGGCGCCCAGGAACTCATCACGGCGGCAAGGCAGCTCAAGCTGCTCCTGGAGGACTACGAAAAATCCGCCCCCGAGATATTCGCCAACTGGAAGGAGGTGGAGCATTACGCGGACAGGCCGATCAAGGGCATGGTCGTGGAGGTCTACAAAAAGATCTACCTCTTTGTGCAGCTTATGCAGACGTTTTTTGACTGAGCCCTACCGTTTAGTCTGCCAGGGATTCCTTCGGATTATCGTTTCACCCCGCTCGTAGCCCACGGACACGATTCCCACGGGGGTCTCCGTGTAGTCCTCGATGAAGGCGACGTAATCCCGCGCCCGTTGGGGCAGGGACTCAAAGGAGCGGCATTTTTTGAGGGGGCGCTTCCAGCCGGGGAATTTTCTGAGCACCGGTTGTGCCTGGGAGAGGGCCTCCACCGATGCGGGGAAGTCCGTGGTTTCCCTGCCGCCGATGCGGTAGGCCACGCAGGCTTCCACCTCGTCCAGGGTGTCGTAGATGTCCAGGTGGGTCAGGGCAAGGGCGTCCATGGAATTGACAGCGCAGGCGTACCTGAGGGCCACCAGGTCCAGGTACCCGCACCGGCGGGGTCTCCCCGTGGTGACTCCGTATTCCCGCCCGGTCTCCCGCACAAACGCGCAGAGGGCGCTGTCCGCGCCTTCGTCAAACTCGCTCGGCATGGGCCCGTTCCCCACCCGGGTGGAGTATGCCTTGAACACGCCGATCACGGCGTCGATGGCCCCGGGGCCGATTCCCGCGCCCACCGCCGCGCCCGCCGCCGAGGACATGCCGCTGGACACAAAGGGATAGGTGCCCAGGTCCAGGTCGAGGAGGGTCCCCTGGGCGCCCTCCAGGAGCACGTTCTGCCCCCTGAGGCGGCGCATTTCCACGGCCATGTCCGTGCTCATTGCAAGCAGCTTGTCCCGGTAGCGGGCCAGGAAATCCCGGTCACTTGGTTCCAGGTCCCGCATTTTTTCTTCCCAGAGGAGGTCCGCCACCCGGATTCCGTCCCTGTCGCTCTTGAGGGAATAGGTGACGCCGATGCCCCGGCCCGTGGTGCCGATGGGCTTTTTCCGCCCGGCGTCCCGCTCTTTATCAATCTCCCGGTACCGGGGAAGCACGATGTGGGCCCTGTCGGAGATGAGCGCCCGACCTTCCCAGTCGATCCCCCGCTCTTTGAGCGCCCCGAGCTCCGCAAAGAGGGCTTCCGGGTCAATCACCATGCCGCTCCCCAAAAAGACCCGCTTGCCGGGGTAGAGGATGCCCGAAGGCACCAGGTGCAGGGCGTACTGCTCGGCCCCCAGGACAATCGTGTGCCCCGCGTTTGCACCCCCGGCATACCGCACGATTGCGGCCGCGTCTCCGGCCAGAAAATCGACGATTTTGCCCTTGCCTTCATCACCCCATTGGGCGCCGATGACCACGATATTCATGGTTGCCTCCGAACTACAAGACGGCCCTCTTGGGCCGGAGGAAGTATAGCGTTGGGGGGGAGGCGCGTCAATGGGGACTTAGGGCACGTGGATGATGTCCCTGGGTTTGGAGCCGTTTGCGGGACCCACGATGCCCCGCCTTTCCATCTCCTCCACCAGGCGGGCGGCCCGGTTGTAGCCGATTTTGAGCTTCCGCTGGATGTAGGAGGCCGAGGCTTTTCCGGCCTGGAGCACGATTTCCAGGGCCTTGTCGTACATGGGGTCGGCCCCCTCCTCAAAGAGGGTGTCGTCGATTTCTTCGTCATCGTCGTCCACGAAAATTTCGTCGTCAATGTAGTTCGGCTCACCGAGGCCCTTCACGTAATCCGCCACCTGCTCCACCTCCGCGTCCGACACGAAGGTGCCCTGGATGCGCACCGGGAAGGGGTCAGCGGCGGAGGAGTAGAGCATGTCCCCCTTGCCGAGGAGCTTTTCCGCCCCGACCTGGTCGATGATGATACGGCTGTCGGTCTTGGAGGCCACCATGAAGGCGATTCTGGTGGGGATGTTCGCCTTGATGAGTCCCGTAATCACGTCGATTGAGGGCCGCTGGGTGGCCAGGACCAGGTGGATTCCCACGGCCCGGCTCATGGCCGCCAGGCGGGCCACGGTGGATTCCAGCTCCTTCCCGGTGGTCGCCATGAGGTCGGCGAATTCGTCGATGATGATCACGATGGCGGGGAGCCGCTCGGTGATGAGCTTCCGCTCGTCAATCCGCTCGTTGTAACTGGTGATGTCCCGCACACCCATGGTGTCGAGGAG
The DNA here is from genome assembly GCA_031272345.1 of Spirochaetaceae bacterium. Classification (GTDB taxonomy): domain Bacteria; phylum Spirochaetota; class Spirochaetia; order Treponematales; family Treponemataceae; genus JAISTZ01. The sequence continues at coordinate 7,928 of JAISTZ010000136.1, forward strand.
GGCGTACCGCCGCTCCATCTCGCACAGGCAGTATTGCAGGGCCTGGAAAGCCCGCTTGGGTTCGGTAATCACCGGAGTCAGCAGGTGGGGGATGTCGTTGTAGAGCTTGAGTTCCACGATCTTGGGGTCGATCAGAATCAGGCGCACCTCCTCCGGGGACCTGGTGAAGAGGATGGAGAGGATGAGGGAGTTGACGCACACGGACTTGCCTGACCCGGTGGCCCCGGCAATCAGCATGTGGGGGGTCTTTGTCAGGTCGATTATCTGGGCATCCCCCATGATGTCCTTGCCGAGCACCACGGGGATGTTGTATTTCTTGAACCGGGAGTCCCCGGTCTCCATGATTTCCTTAAAACTGACGATGGCGCGGTTTTTGTTCGGAATCTCGATGCCCACCGCGTGTTTCCCCGGAATGGGCGCCACGATACGCACACTCGACGCGGCCAGGCGCAGGGCGATGTTGTCTTGCAGGGAGACGATCTTGCTGAGCTTGACTCCCGGCGCGGGGAGAATCTCGATCATCGTGATCACCGGGCCTTTTTTTATGCCCGTCACTTCCGCCTGGATGCTGAATTCGTTCAGGGTTTCCTGGAGCAGATTCGCGGCCCGGCGAGTCTCGTCGTCAATCACCCAATATTCGCCGTCCGGGTAGGACGTAAGGAGCTCCCCGATGGGAACCTTATATGACCTCTTCCTTATCCTGGGGGAAGTTTTTTTTTTCTCCCCATCCACAACGGTCTGGGGTATCTCCTCCGGTTCCTGGGGCACCACCGCGGCGGCCCGCTCCTCACGGATTTTTTCAAAGTCCAGGGGGATGACCACGTCCGGTTCCGGCTCCTGGCTCTTGTCGTCCAGGATGGAGTCCGCCCTGGCAAGGAGCTTGGGGTATTCGCTCTCTGACCCTTCCTCAAAGGGGTTGGTCAGGAAATTTTCTTCGTTGGGATTGTAGAGCCCCTGCTTCTGGGCTTCCTCCGAGTCACCGGTCTCCTCCGGGGAATCGGTCACGTCCGAGTCAGCAGCCGCTTTCGGGGAATCAGCCTTCTCCGTGAAATCGGCCCTATCCGGCTCAGCAGCCCCTTCCGGGGAATCGGTATCCGGGACACCGGCCGCGTCCGGCTCATCCAGGACATCGGTTTCGTGCCGCCAGTCGTCACCCTCCACGGCGGGATCCGTCTCCTCCGGGAAATCGGCTTCCTCCGGGAAGTCCGCCTCGTTAAGGGGTTGGGCGCGGGGCTCAGTGACGGGTTTGTCCCTGGCGACCGCCGGAGCCGGAGTCGGCGCCGCCGGGGTTGTTTTCCCGGAGCCGGGCCGGTTTTCGGGTCCCAGGAGGGCGTTGATTTCCGCTTCGGTCAGTCTGGGCCAGGTGATTTCTTCCCCGGACTTTTTTGCCTGGGCCGGAGCGGCCGCCGCGGTTTGGACACTCGCCGGAGCGGCCGCCGTGGTTTGGCCCCCCGCCGGGGCGGCTGCCACGGGGGCGCTCACCGTCACCGCCGGTGACGCCGGTGACGCCGGGGGGGCTGCTCTGGGGGATGAAGCCTGGGGCTGCATCCGCTCCCCAAGGGGGACACGCCGGGGGGCAGGGGCTGGGGGCCGGGGCAGGACGACGGTCCTGTCCAGTATTGTGGGCTCCGGGGAACCGGCTGCTTTCGGCGCTTCCTCGGGGCCGGAAAATTTCGCGTCCGCGACGATTCTCGCCAGGAGATATTCGATCGCCACCAGGAGGGCGCAGATGGTGAGGACCACCGCGATTTTTATGCCTAAAAGCAGACCCGCGTCTTCCCGGGCGAACATTCTGCACAGCTTCTCCGTCAATACGATGGTGAGGAAGGGAATCACGCTGGCAAGGAGGTACACCCCCCGCTTCTGGGACCACCGGGGCCAAAAGCACAGGATCCCCGCTTCCAGGAGGAACAGGGGAATCAGCGCCGCCGAGTACCCGTACACCGACATGAGGGCCCTTCCGGTCTCAATCAGGAACCGCCCCCTGGTTTGGACGCCGAAGTCGAGCACCCTGGTGAACAGGGTTACCGAAAAGAAAGCGGCTATCCCGAAGAGGATGGTCCCGATGAGAATATCGGGCGCAGTTGACCGTGATTTTTTCCGTTCCGTAGAGTCCATCATCGTTCCTTCACAGATTATCGGCGTAAAAAAGTGCCCCTTGAGGGTATTCTCACCTTGTTTTTTTCCGAAAATAAAGATAGAATGACCCTTGAGGCGGTTTAATGGGGACTGTTCAATACATCGCAAAAATTTTCGTCCTCCTGGCGCTCATCACGGTGATGGTCTTCGGGGGACTCATGTGGTTCGATTACCTGGGGGTCATCGAGCTCAAGAAGCAGCTCGCCCCGGTGTACCGGCTCGTGGGGCTCCAACCCCAAACCGGAATCACCGCATCGGCGGACAATCCCTTCACCGCGGACCTGGACGACGACAGGCTCGCCAAGCGTCTGGAGGCCCTGAATGTGCGGGACGAGGAGCTTTCCAAGCGGGAGGCGGACATCTCCGCCCAGGAGGCCCTGAACGAGCAGGTGGCCAGGGAGCTTGAGGAGCGCCGGGTTTCCCAGGACGAAAAAGAGCGGACCTTCGAGGGCGAGCGGAACAAATACAACGAGCGGAGCGCGAATGTGGAGCAGAACGCCCGGAATCTGACGGGCATGGCCCCGCAGAACGCGGTGAACATCATGCTCGCCATGGACGACCAAAATGTGATTGACATCCTCCGAAAGACCGAAGAAATCGCCAAGGCCGAGAACGCCTCCTCCATGGTGGCCTACTGGCTCTCCCTCATGCCCGCCGAACGGGCCGCAACCATCCAGCGCAAAATGCTGGAGCGCCCGGCCGCGCAAAACTAGCCCCCATTCGCTCCCTGGGGTTCCCCTCCAGGGGATGCTTGCGGAGAATACAAAAACCTGCTACAGTGGCCTCAACCATGGAAAAAAAGAAGATTGACGAGGAAACCCTTGAGGCGCTCCTCTACCTGTCCCGGCTTTCCCCGGAGAGCGCAAACCTCCAGGTCCTCCGGGACCAGGTTGACCAGATAGTCACCTATTTTGAAGTGCTTTCGGAGTATGACGAAGGGGAAAACCCCTACGACGCCTATCCCTCCACCAGGGCTGAAAGCCTCCGGGGGGACGACACGGTCCCCGGGCTTGAGATGGCCAACGTCAAACGCATCACCGGGGAATTCACCGACGGGTACTTCCGGGTGCCCAAGGTCCTGGGGGAGGGCGTATGAGCGGCGGCATCCCCCTCACGATTGACGACGCCCTGGAAGCTCTCGCTTCGGGCGGCATCACCAGCGAGCAGATGGTCTCCCATTCAATCTCCGTGTTCCAGGAGGACGCCCATTCGCCGGTTCCCCTGAACGCCTTTCTTGAAATGTACGACGACGCCCTGGAGCGGGCCCGGGAGGCCGACCGGGAACGGGCGGCGGCACAAAAAGCCGGAACTCTGGCCGCGCTTTTGCAAGAAAAGCCCCTTCTGGGCCTGCCCTTTGCGGTAAAGGACAACATGTCCGTCCAGGGGAAGCGCCTCACCTGCGCCAGCCATATCCTTGAGGGCTACATCGCGCCCTACAACGCCACGGTGATAGACCGGCTCGTAAAAGCCGGGGCCGTCCCCCTGGGCCGGTGCAACATGGACGAATTCGCCATGGGCTCCTCCACGGAATACTCGATTTACGGGCCAACCCGAAATCCCATCGACCGGGCATACGTGTCCGGGGGCTCCTCCGGGGGCGGGGCCGCGGCGGTGGCGGCCAATCAGGCCCTCTTTGCCCTGGGTACGGAAACCGGCGGGTCCGTGCGGCTCCCGGCGAGCTACTGCGGCATCTACGGCCTCAAGCCCACCTACGGCGTATTGAGCCGCTGGGGAATCGTGGCCTACGGAAGCTCCCTTGACCAGGTGGGCGTCATGGGCCGCACCCCCAGGGACATCGCCCTGCCCCTTTCGGTCATGTGCGGGGCGGACTTTTACGACGACACATCGGCGGACCTGCCCGGCGCGGACTCCCTCCGCAACCTCCAGGCTTTTGCAAAAAGCGACTCCGCCGCCTTCGGCGGCCTGAAAATCGCCGTGCCCAGGCAGTTCCTCGAAGCCCAGGGCCTCTCCGAGGACGTGCGGGCCGTGTTCGACACAACCCAGAAGTGGTTCCGGGACAGGGGCGCACGGGTTGAACAGGTCGACCTGCCCATCCTGAACGCATCCCTGGCGAGCTACTACGTGATTGCCCTGAGCGAGGCCGCCAGCAACCTGAGCCGCTTTGACGGCATCCGCTACGGACACCGGGTTGATCCCGGGGAGGGCTACGACGAGCTCTACGTGGCCACCAGGAGCGAAGGCTTCGGGGCGGAGGTGAAGCGGCGGATCATCATCGGGAACTACGTGCTTTCGGAACAATTCTCCGGGGACTGCTACAAAAAGGGCATGACCGTGCGGGCCCGGATCCAGCGGGAAATCGCCGCCCTCTTCCAGACCCACCAGGTGATTCTCTGCCCCACCTGCCCCACCGCGGCCTTCAAGCTGGGCCAAAAGGTGGACGACCCCCTGGAGATGTACCTCTCGGACCTGTACACCATGTTCGTGAACCTGGCGCGGATTCCCTCGGTGTCGGTCCCCGCGGGATACACAAAACCCGCCGGCACTGAAAAAGCGGCTTCGCCGCCCGCCCTGCCCGTGGGCATCCAGTTTGCCGGGGCCATGTTCAGCGAGCCCTTCATCCTGGCCCTGGCCCAGGCCTGGGAAGAGGACCACCCCGGGTGCGGGATCCCCGTGAAGGACGGTACGATCTGATCGCGGCGCAGGACGGCGCTGGTTAAACAGAATCCCCGGGCAGAACGGTGCGGCCCGCGATTTTTGCGTACAGGAAATCCGCGTCTTCGATAAAATCGGGTATAATAGAAACCACTGAATCCGCGCTGAATTCATCGTAGGTGTGACTGGTGAGATTCCGCATCCTGCGGTACCTGTTCCACTGGGCAAGGTCACGCAGCAAGAGCCCCCGCGCGTTTGCCGTGCGGATAATATCGGCAAAAAACATTTCCTCCACCTGTTGACGGCTTGATTCCGCCTCCAGTAAAAACCGGCGGAGCATTTTATAGGCCATTTCGTAGGTGTATTCGTAACGCTGTATCACGGAATCCCGCACAATGGTGTTAGTCTTGTCCCGGTCAAATACAGAAACCGCTTCTTTGAGGCTGGAAAGGGCTTTCTCAAAGGGCGAAAAGTCAATCGGCATGTCCGCCTCGCTCGTACAGGGTTACGCCGTCATTTTTGATATGCTCGGCGATAAGGGGGCTGGAAATGTGCCCGGCAAGGGACAGGTCGGCTTTATACGGCAAAAGCAGGCCATCCACTTCGTCTTCGAGCGCCCATTTTGCGTCCATGTCCAGGCCAGCGCCGTACAGGGCGATGTCGATGTCCGAGTAGGCGCAATGGTTGCCCCGCGCCCGGGAACCAAAAAGCACGGCCTTTTCCACCTCCCTGTGTTTGGAAAAAATCCGGCGGAGCCCCGCGATTTCGCTTTCGGTAAGACCATAAGCCATGGGGAAACTCTACCGCGGAACGGGCGTAGACGTCAAGATAGGACCCGTCCTGTTCCTCCAACGCCGCGGCCCCCTCGATTACCTGATTTTTTTGCTGAATTTTTCAAAAATTTACCCAAAACCCCTTGACAAGCCTTTTTTAATCAGCAGAATTCCTATCGAAATAATAAGAATTTGGCTGAGGCCAAACCAAGGAGTTCCTATGAAAAAATCAGTATGCCTGTTCATGGCCCTTTCGGCCCTGACGGCCGCCCTGTGGGCAGGGGGCAAAAAAGAAGCCTCCCCGGCTCCGGCGACATCCGCCCCTGCAACGGCTGCCCCCGCGGGGCTGGTTCCCTCGGGCAAGAAGGTGATTGTGGCGGACGCCAACTCGACCCACCACCTGAACCTCTACGTGGCCTACGAGAAGGGGCTGTTCAAGAAGCGCGGCCTGGAGGTGGAAATCCAGCAGACCTCCTCCGGCGTGGCGGCCGTGGCCGGGGGCGAGGCGGACATCGTGTTCAACTGCCCCACCGGGGTGATTACCCCGATTGCCAAGGGCCAGAACATCACGATTATCAGCCAGGTGAAGATTCCGTGCACCTCCGTGCTGGTGGTTCCGGTCAACGCGCCCTACAAAAAGCCCTCGGACCTCAAGGGCCTGCAAGTGGCGGGGCTTTCCAATACGTGCTGCGCGGTGATTGTCATCCGGGACGCCCTCAAGGGCCAGTACAACACCGAGTTCGAGCTGGTGACCCTGGCAGCGGGGGCGGCGATTGCGGCCCTGGACGCGGGGCAGGTGAAGGCGGCGATTCTGGAGGAGCCCTACGTGGCCCTGGCGCTGCTCAAAAAAGACGCCCAGGGGAAGCCGGTGTACAAGACGATTTTCAACGGCGAGTCCGACGCGGACGGGGACGGCAAAATCGACCCGAATCTGGCGGGGCCCAATCCGCCTTGCCGCACGATTAACGCGAACACAAAGTTTGTCTCCGAGCGGACCGACGACGCGAAGCTCTTCATCGAGGCGATCGCCGAGGCGGACCAGGTGATTCTGGCCAACCCCATCGCCCCGGACATTGTGGACATCGCGGCAAAGTACGTGAGCGTTGACCGCCAGGCGATCATCAACAGCAACCCCAAGCTGGGCTTCACCACGAAGCTCGCCACGGAGCAGCTCAAGGGTTACGCCGACGCTTTGGTCCGCCAGGGCACGATCGACAAAAACCCCGGGGACGCGCTCTTTGCGCCTCAGTTCAAGGGCATCACCTGGTGACCGGTTACGAAACCAGAGGAATCCGCCGGTGGCTCAACGGTCTGGGCGGGTTCCTCAAAAATTCGCTGTTCAATTTTTTGTCTCCGGGATTTCTCGTGATTCTCACCCTGCTGCTTTTGGCCTGGGAATTCCTTCCCCGGTGGAAGGTGATTCCCGAAAGCCTGCTCCCGCCGGTCTCGGTGGTGGCCGAGCGGTTTTGGTTTATGCTGTGGCACAAGAAGCTTCTCCTCCACATCGCCATCAGCATGGGGCGGTTCTTCGCGGCCTTTGCCATCGCCGTGGTCCTCGCGGTGCCCATCGGGCTCCTCATGGGCTGGAACCTCCGGTTCCGCGCCTGGTTCCTGCCCCTGTGGCAGCTCCTCTCGCCCATACCGCCGCCGGCCTGGGTGCCCATGACGATCATCATCTTCGGCATCGGGAGCCGTATGCACATCTTCCTCATGTTCATCGGGATTTTTTATCCCGTGCTCTTCAACACCTATCAGGGCATCAAGGACACGGACCCCCGCTATTTGGCGTCCGCCCGTGTCTTTGGGGCGAGCGAATTCACCCTGCTCCGCAAGGTATACTTCTGGCACGCCTTCGGGTCAATCATCATGAGCCTCAAGACCGGCGTTGCCATGGGCCTGGTGATGCTCCTCATCGGCGAGTCCTACGGAGGCCGCATGGGAATCGGCTACCTCCTGGGTCAGGCCAAGGACTACTTTGTGATTCCAGAAATGATGGTCTGTATGGTGGTCCTGGGTTTCATCGGCTGGTTCCTGATTGAAGTGCTGAAATGGGTGGAGATAAAGCTCGCGGTGTGGAAGGTAGGACGGTGAATAGAGCGGAGAGATGGATACGGAAAGAGGAGTGAAGGATGAAGGATTGCGTATTCAGAGAGAAAATGATAGCCTCCGTTACGAAGAAAAATCGGAAGTTATGGGGTGGGGCATGAAAAAATCTGACGACCAGATTGTCATTTTCAAGACTGAAGACGAGAAAATCTCTGTTGACGTGCGGTTTGATGAGGAAACCGTATGGCTCACGCTTGACCAAATGGCGGCGCTGTTTGAACGCGACAAATCCACTGTATCGCGCCACATAAAAAACGTGTTTGAAGAAGGTGAGCTGGATTTTTCCGCAACTGTTGCAAATTTTGCAACAGTTCAAACCGAAGGTAGGCGGGATGTTGAGCGGCAGATTGATCACTATAACCTCGATGTGATTATTTCTGTCGGCTACCGCGTGAAGTCGTTGCGCGGGACCCAATTCCGCCAGTGGGCGACAAAGCGGCTGAACGAGTATATTCGCAAGGGGTTTGCGCTTGACGACGAGCGGCTCAAGAATGGCGGCGGGCGGTATTTCCGGGAGCTCTTGCAGCGCATACGCGACATCCGTTCTTCCGAAAGAAACCTTTGGCAGCAGGTTACGGACATTTAC
>JAISTZ010000016.1 GCA_031272345.1 Spirochaetaceae bacterium
TCACGGAGGCAACAGGACCGATTGTTCACAAATTTGGTTATTGTCTTGAGGGGGATATAAAGAGAATGTATTTAGCTGTTCCGGCGTCGTTAATTCGCGGCAGATTATGGAAACTGGAATATAATTATCCGGTTAAAGTACAAGTTTATTTCTTGGAGTAAGCGGATAGTATATCAAGAACAAAATAAAAATTGAATGGCTACTGCCAGATGAGTCGGCATCCTTGCGCCCTTGACAGGATGTGGAAACAACGCTATGGTGTAGAAAGGAATCAACTTTGACACACCTTGATCGTCCGCTTGTAACACAATTCATCAAATTCGGCGTCGTGGGCCTCTCGAACACGGGGATAAGCTACGTCACCTATGCGGCGCTGGTCTATCTCTCGGTGCATTACATCCTGGCAAGCATCATCGCGTTTGCCGTAAGCGTGTTGAATTCCTTTTTTTGGAACAGCAAATTCGTTTTTAAAAAAACCGGAGACGAAAAACGGAACACGGGCAAGACCCTTCTGAGGACCTTCATCGCCTATGGTTCCACGGGGCTCATCCTGTCGAATGTCCTGCTCTTTGTGCTCGTGGATGTTGCGGGGATTTCCAAATACCTTGCGCCGCTGTTCATCCTCCTCGTCACCGTGCCCCTCAACTTCGGGCTCAACAAATGGTGGGCGTTTAAGGAAAAATAAATAGGTGTTGCAAAAAAAGCGCCCCTATGCTATACTGACTCATTGAGAGGTGTCTATGAAGCGGAAAATTATGACCATGATTCTGATCCTGGCGGTTGTTTTGGGCGCCCAGGCCCAGGTCGGGATGAATCTGAGCGGAGCCGCCGGGCTTTTCACAATTCCGGCCGCAAGAAACGGCTGGGGCGGGGACTCCAATCTGGCGCTCGACGTGGGGTATCACACGGTGATTACCCAGGACAAGGTTGCCGAGGGCTATGTGCCGATGAATCATCTGGCGGCGGTGAATCTGAGCATCCTCAAGTGGGTGGAGATCGGCGCGGCCCTGGACATTCAGCCGGAACGGTATGCCGGACAACGGCCAACGGATTTTCTGCTGAATTACAAGATCAACTTCCCGATAAAAATGACTTCCATCGGCCTGGGGGGCAACTTTCAGTTCCTGAATTTCGCCAGCCAGGACGGTCAGGACTTCACCGCCGGGCAGGTATATGCGGTTGTAACCTACACGGGGACCTTTTTTGACATGCCCGCCGAGACGAGCGCGGTTATCGGAAAAACCTTTTATATGTCCAAAAAAAAAAATAACAGCGACATCGATTTCGGCATGGGCTTCGACCTGGTGCTTGCCCCGGAAGTGTTCAAGGAGTACGTGCACCTGGTCATCGACTTTGCAAATTTTTCCTACAGCGACAAACCCTGGGGCGCCGATGGGGGGTACCGGGGCATCCTCAACACGGGAATCCGCGTGAACCTTGGCATGATTCCGGCCCTGAGCAAGATGAAATTGATGCTGGACATTCTGGGAACCGACCTCTTTGATTCCGGCCGGGCTTTTTCAGTCGCCGTTGTTTTTGGAAAACAGATACTGTAGGAGACGCCATGGCGGAGGTAACCCTGGGACGCACGGGAATCACCGTGCAAAAGGACGGTTTTGGCGCGCTGCCGATTCAGCGGCGGACCCTCGAGGACGCCCTGCCGATTCTGCGGAGGGCCCTTGATTCGGGCATCAACTTCTTCGACACCGCCCGGAGCTATTCGGACAGCGAAGAAAAACTCGGCAAGGCGATTTCGGGCCAAAGGGACTCCTTCATCATCGCGAGCAAGTCCCCGGCGGCCACGGCCAGGGACTACCTCATGGACCTGGAAACCTCCCTGCGGAATCTCAAAACTGACCGCATCGACATCTACCAGTTCCACAACCCGGAAAAAATACCCAGACCCGGGGACCCCTCGGGGCTCTACGAGGCCGCCCAGGACGCGCGGGCCGCGGGAAAAATCCGCTTCATCGGCATATCGAACCACCGGCTGCCCGTCGCGGCAGAAGCTGTGCGGAGCGGCCTCTACGACACCCTCCAGTTCCCCTTCAACTACCTCTCAAGCGGCAAGGAGGAGGACCTGGTGGCACTGTGCAAGGAGAAGGGGGTCGGCTTTATCGGGATGAAGGGCCTCTCCGGGGGACTCATCACGGACATCGGCGCCGCCAGGGCGTGGATCGCCCGGTTCGACTCGGTGGTTCCCATCTGGGGGATTCAGACCATGGGGGAACTGGAGAGCCTCATCGCCGCCGTCCGCAGGGACGAAAAAGCGCCCACGGCGGAGCAGCAGGCCCGCATAGAAAAGGACCGCCGGGAACTGTGCGGCGAGTTCTGCCGGAGCTGCGGGTACTGCGCCCCCTGCCGGGCGGGGATAAAAATCTTCAACTGCGCCAGGATGTCCCTCCTCCTCAGGCGGATGCCCAGCGCAAATTTCCTCACCCCCGAATGGCGGAGGGAGATGGAAAAAATCAAGGACTGCCAGGACTGCGGGGACTGCGAGGCCCGGTGCCCCTACTCCCTCCCCATACGGGAACTCCTTAAAAAGAACTACGAGGATTATCAGACCTTTCTCTAAAATTAGCGGCCCAGGCCGCCCCAGTCCCGGTTGACTTTTTCAGTGCTTCCCCAAAGCGTTCCGGTACACCTGGAGGTAGCTCTTGGCCGCGATGTCCCAGCCGAATTTTTGGGCCATCCCGCGCTTCCGCATCTCCGTGATGTGGTCCCGCTTGTTATACCAGGCCCACACGGCCCAGCCGACGGTGTCGTAGACCGTGTCCGGGGTGAGGTTATCGAACATGAACCCCGTGCCCTCCCCGGTGCGCTCGTCGTAGTTTTGCACCGTGTCCGCCAGCCCCCCGGTGCGCCGCACAATCGGAAGGGTGCCGTAGAGGAGGGAGTACATCTGGTTTAGGCCGCAGGGCTCGTACCGGGAGGGCATGAGGAAGAAGTCGCTCCCCGCCTCGATCAGGTGACTGAGCTCCTCGCTGTAGCCGACTTGCGCCCGAAACACGGGCAGCTTCTTTTGCAGCTCAAGGATTTCCGACTCGCACCAGTGTTCCCCGGACCCGAGGAGGGCCACCTGGACCTTCATGGTGGCGCAGACCCGGTACATGCACCCCCAGGTGGGCGCGAAGAGCTCCGCCACGCCCTTTTGGTCCACCAGCCTGGTGACGATGCCTATAATTGGTATCTTGTCCGAGACCTCAAGACCCATGCGTTCCTGGAGGGCCCTCTTGTTCGCGGCCTTTCCCGTAGAAACCGTATTAAGTGTATACTTTTTTGCAAGGAAGGCGTCCTTGGAGGGGTTCCATATCTCCGTGTCGACCCCGTTCAGGATGCCCGAAAGACAGGACGCCCGCGCCCGGAGGAGGCCGTCGAGCCTGAAGCCCGATTCGGGACTCTGGATTTCCCTGGCATAGGTAGGGGACACCGTGGTGAGGGCCGCCGCCGAGGAGATTCCCGCCTTGAGGAAGTTGATTCTGTCCCAGTCCTCGAAGCCCGAGGCGTAGAAACAGTCCCAGGGGAGACCGAGCTGGGGGAAAAAGTCCTTGGGGTAGATGCCCTGGTAGCCCATGTTGTGGATGGTGAACACCCCGGCGGTCTTCTTGAATTCCCGGTAGCGCTCCCGGAACTTGAGGAGGGGCATGGCGAGGGCGCCGGACCAGTCGTGGGCGTGGATGACCTCCGGAATCCACGAGAGCTTCCGGCACAACTGGAAGGCCCCGTTGCACAGGAGGGAGAACCGCAGGGGATTGTCGTGGAAATCCCTTTCCCAGGGGGAACCGTAGACCCCGTCCCGCCCGAAAAACTGCTCGTGGTCGATGAAGAAGACCGTGACCTTGCCGGAGAGCTTGGCCGTGTAGACCGCGGTCCACTCCTCCTTCCAGGCCAGGGGCACCCCCAGGGGGTCCTCCAGCCTGGTGAGCCCCTCCCTGGGGATCGAATAGTACCGGGGCATCACGATACGCACGTCCGCGCCTGTCTTGTGCAGGGCCAGGCTGAGGGCGCTGACCATATCCGCCAGGCCGCCGGTCTTTGCAAAGGGGGTTAGTTCAGCGGTAACCATCAGAATTTTCATGGCGTCTCCTGTGCTTCCAGTATACCATAAAATTCCGAAAAAAACCAGAAATCGGTGCTGTCCAGGAAGCCGGTTACTTCCTGGACAGCCCTCGCTATTTTACCTGACTGAAGAGGGCCGAGATTTCCTTCCGCCAGGGAGCGGGGCCGGCCGTCTCGTTTTCCCACTCGATGGTCCGGCTGATGTTGAAGGTTTTGCCCGGGGGGTCGCTCTGTTTTGCCACGGCGAACTTCCCCTGGCCGATGTAGACGATCCGCTCACCCGGATTCAGGGGTTCCTGCTCGATGAGGAGGGAGAGCACACAGTCAAAGTGCACGGGCTCCCCGGTCTTCCTGTCGCAGAGGGCCTCGGCGATGTTTTCGATTTCCTTGCCGCACCGGGCGCACAGGGTTTTGGTGCGCTTGAATTCCCGGATGGCCCTGGTGTTTTCCGCCATGGACTGCTGGAGACTCTCGCTGATTTCCTTGTTGAAGGGAATTTTGGGCTCATTTTTGGGCTTCCTGCGGTCGGCGGCGTTTTTCCGGCGGTCCCAGCCCCCCTTGTTCCGTCTGCCCCCCCTGGAAGAAGACCGCTTAAAAGAACCGGATTGATCCATGCTAAAACTTCCTCTCCGCCTGGGAGTCTTCCACAAGCTGTCTGCTCATCACAAAGGCGATCCGCTGGACAGCATTGTCAAGGTATGACCTGTCCTTGATTTTTTGCCGCAGCTCCAGAATCCGCAAGGACGGTTCATTTTGAAATTTTTTATACCCTTCATCAGACTTCATACAAGCTCCGAAAAAGCATTTTCGATGTGACGAACTGAATCAGTCCCGTGCATGTCAACGATGAGCACATCGAATCGAATAAAGCACTCATTATATTGTCGAAAATCCGCAAGGAAAAATTTAGCCGTTTCAATGATTCTTTTTTGTTTTCTTGTGTCCAAAAGGCGTTCCAGGGTGTCGTAACAGCCCCTGGGCATGGTTTTGACCTCCGCGAAGACCACCAGGTCACCCTTTTTGGCGATGATGTCGACCTCCCCCCGGCGGGTGCGCCATTGCCGCCGGAGGATTTCGTACCCCGCCCCTTGCAGGAACCGGGCGGCCTTTTCTTCGCCCCCGTCGCCGACGGATTTGGTGTTCCGCCCCGCGGGTTGACTATTTCCTTGAGTCATGGTAAAAAAACAATAGTAATTCCCGAGGTCCCTGTCAATACCGCTGGGGAAGCATCGGGTTGTCCCACGGGACGGTTTGAACAGGAAAGGAGAAAGGATGAACCTGCTGGTGATGGTCCCCACATACAACGAGGCCGAAAACATAGACCCCTTTTTAAAGGCCCTCTTTGCCGCGCTGCCTCCGGAGGGGCAGGTCCTGGTGGTGGACGACAACTCCCCGGACGGCACCGCGGGTATCGCGGAGGCCCTCAGGAGCTCCTATCCCGGAAGGCTCCACCTCCTGAACCGGCCCAAAAAGCAGGGCCTCGCCGCGGCCTACCTTGCGGCCTTTGCCTGGGGGCTTTCCAGGGACTTCGACGTGTTCCTGGAGATGGACGCGGATTTTTCCCACAGGCCCGAATACGTGCCGGTCATGGCGGAAGCTATCGGCAGTTACGACGTGGTTATCGGCTCCCGGAACATCCGGGGCGGCAGAGTGGAGGGCTGGTCCAAAACACGGAATTTCATCTCCAAGGGGGGGTCCCTCTATTCCCGGCTCGTGCTGGGCTGCCCCATCAGGGACCTGACCGGGGGATTCAACATGTGGCGGAAGTCCGCCCTGGAAAAAATCGGCCTGGAAAGCATCATCTCCAGGGGCTACTCCTTCCAGGTGGAAATGAAGTACAGGGCCTTCCGGGCGGGGTGCTCCATCAAGGAGATCCCCATCATCTTCCCGGACAGAACGGCCGGCCGTTCAAAGATGTCGAAAAAAATCTTCCTGGAGGCCCTCGTAAAGGTATGGAAAATCCGGTGGACCTCGGGGAGGGACACCGGGGTGGACCAGTTCGTAAAATTCGCCCTAACCGGGGGCCTGGGCACGGTGACCAACCTGGCGCTCTTCTTTTTGGCCGCTGACCTGGCAAAACTGCCGGAAATTCCCGTGAGCATCGGCTGTTTCATGGTCGCCGGAACCCAAAACTACCTCATCAATCACCTGTGGTCCTTCAGGAAATACACCGGAAAGACCCCGCCGTCCATCAGGAAATGGGCCCTCTTTATAGGGAGCTCCTCCCTGGGCCTTGGGGTGAACATCCTCGTGATGACGTCCCTCCTTGCCCGTGTGAACCTGCCCTTCAAGTTCATCGCCCAGGGGTGCGGAATCCTCGCGGGCATGGTGATCAACTTCATCCTGTCAAAGCTGGTCGTGTTCAGGAAGCGGAGCGCCTAGGAACACCCGTTGGAAATTCCCCAGGATTGCCTCAGCCGCTTCTTCCGTGCCGATGCCCCGGATGCGGGCGATAGCTTCGTGCACGGGGACGATGTCCCCGGGGGCTGTGGCCCCCTCGCCCCTGAGGCGCTGGAAGGGCGCGTCGGTCTCCGCCAGGAGCCGCTCCAGGGGAAGGTCCCCCGCGCAGGCGATGGCCCGCCTGTTGTTGTTCAGGAGGGGCTTTCCAAAGGAAAAGAAGGCGTTCACCCCACGTTTGAGGAGGGACCGGGCCTCCAGGGGGGAACCGGGGAACGAATGGAACACACAGGCGGGAATTTTCTGCAAGGGGGCGCAGTCCTGGAAGATCAGGGAGAGGGCCTTCCTGCAATGAATCACCAGGGGTATTCCGTACCGCGCCGCAAGGCCCGTCTGTATGCGCCAGCCTTCAATTTGAAGCGGCAGGAGGGCCCTGTATTCCGGGGTGAAGAGGTCGAACCCCGCTTCCCCGAGGGCGCGGATTCTTCCCCCGGCGAGGAGCTCCTCCAGAAAACCCGCAAGGGACAGGTCCCCGGCCTGGGGGTGGAGGCCGAAGGAGAGGACCACCGGGCTTTCCGCCTGGGACGCCAGGGCTCCGCAGACCGCGAATTCCTCCCTGGAGTGGGCCGCCGCGCAGACGGGGCTTCCGGCCACGGGCTTCCAGCCCGCAACCTGGGCGATGTGGATGTGGCTGTCGGAAAAAATCGTACTGTCCGCCTCCCTAATCCGTAATGACCGTCCCTACCCCCTACACATTCCCCACAAAAACACGGGTAAGCCGCTTCTCGGCCACTCCCTTGAGCCTTCTGAGGGTCCCCACGGGGGTCGCTTCTTTGCGGGCGTACCTGTACCGGGGGAAAAACCGGGTGATGTGGAGGGGAATCTCCGGGGACAGGGACGCCACAAAGCCGCAGAGGGCATCCATCTCCCGGTCGCTGTCGTTCTCCCCGGGGATGATCAGGCAGGTGAGCTCCAGGTGGCACCCTTCCGCCGCCAGGGCGACATTGGCCTTGACGGTCTCCAGGCTGCCTGAGATTCGGGTGTAAAATTCCGGGGAGAACGCTTTTAAATCGATATTCATGGCGTCCACGAGGGGGAGGAGCTCCGTGAACCGGGCCGGGGAGATGCAGCCGTTGGTGACAATCACCGTGTCGAGGCCCCGGCCCTTGACCAGGGCGGCGGTGTCCCGGACGAACTCGAAGCCCACCAGGGGCTCGTTATAGGTGAAGGCCAGGCCGATGTTCCCCATGGGCGCGAGCTCCCCGGCTTTGGCGGCCAGTTCCTGGGGGGAGATTTCCTCAAGGCCGGGGGAGTCCCCCAGGCCCGCCATGGAAATGTGATGGTTCTGGCAGAAGGGGCACCGGAAATTGCACCCGAAGGTTCCCACCGAAAGAATCCTTGTCCCCGGTTTGTAGCAGGCCAGGGGCTTTTTCTCGATCGGGTCCAGGGCAAGGGAGGTGACGAGGCCGTAGCTGACGCTCACAATGCGGCCCCGGTCGTTCTTCCGGGCCCGGCAAAATCCTGTCGCCCCCGGCCCAAGGGCGCAGCGGTGGTGGCACAGGTCACACTGAAGGAGGTCTTCCATGGGCCCCTAGTAATACCGGGTCACCAGAAAGCGCTCAAGGCTCACCCTGTCCCGGTCACCCGGGGGAATTCCGGCCTTGCCCATGGCGATTCCTATCTGGTCCTCCACGGTGTCCACCCCCTCCAGGTCCGGGAGGAGGAGCCCCCGGCGGCGGCCCAGGGTGACGATCACCCCGTATTTTTTGGGGTCCAGGCGGTCCGCCCCGGTGACGGGCTCCGGGGGTTCGAGCACGTCCACGCTGTAGGTGAGGTGGGGAAGCTCCTCCGGCCCGATGGGTTCAAACCGGGGGTCCCGGGTGGACGCGCTGATTGCGTTGCAGGAAATTTCCGCCGCGACGCTCCCCTGGGTCGGGCCTATGGTGCCGATGCACCCCCGGAGGTTCCCGTGTTTTTTGATCGACACAAAGACTCCGGCCTCCCGGTCCGTCATCTCCGGGGGAAGGGGAAAATCAGGCCGGAAAAGTCTTCCCTCCCTGGCAAAAAGCTCCACCGTGTTCCGGGCCAGGCGCACGTAGGGGCTCTCTTCGGCTTGTCCTTCGACATCCCTCATGGTTCCTCCTTAAAGTCCCGATTGACTTTTTCGTCATTCTAAGAATCCGGCACGAATCCGGCAAGGGCGTACCCCACGCCGAAGGGGCCCTCGTAGGAATAGAGCTCGCTCCTGTGCTTCCGCCCCTCAAGGACGCCCGCAAGCACAGCCAGGGGACGGAGGCCGCATTCCCCGGCCCCCTCGCAGAGGCCCGCTTCCAGGGAAAACACCCCTGAAATTGTATTATTTTTTATAAGTCCTAGAATTTTTCTATCAAAGGCCGGGCCCTCGGGGGCGAATCCGTAGGGGCCGTCCTCTTTGAGTCTGTGGGAAAGGTCCCCGCTGGCGATGAACACGGTCTTTCTGCCCAGCTCCGCGCTCACGGAGTCAATCGCCCTGCCCAGGGCGGCGTGAACCGCAAGGGGAAGGGACGCTATGCCGATGCGGACCACCCTGTAGTCCCCCTTCCCGATGAATCTGAGGGGGATCATGGTTCCGTGATCAAGGGATGGGTCCCGCTCCCCCTCCGTGCCCGCGGGTACGCCCCCTTCTTCCGCGCGAGCGCAGAGGCGGGAGACGAATGTTTCGTCATAGTCCACGGTCACCTTTACCTGGGGGGCCCTGAAGGCGCCCATGTTCCCGGAGGCGCCCCTTCCCGGTGAAATGTGAAGGTAATCCCGGTACATCACGCTGTGGGGGGACACCACAACCACCGTGTCCGGGGCGGAGGAGCGGATCTCCGCGCCCATGCGCTCGTATGAATCAATCGTTGCCTGGATCGCCCGCTCCTCCCCGCGCCCTATCTCGGGGAAAATGAGGGGCGGATGGGGCGCCAGGTACGCCCGGATGATTGCCATGGGGAAAGTATACCACAGGTCAGGAAAAATGCAAGCCGGGGGAAAACCCCGCTCCGCCCTTTGCGGCCAGCAGCAGGACCGCCTCCACGATGGCCTCGTGCTCCAGGGGGGCGATCCGCTGGGCCAGGGTTTCCGGGGTGTCCCCGGGAAGCACGGGGCAGCGTTTTTGCAGGATGATCGCCCCGGTGTCGCAGCCGGAATCCGCAAGGTGCACGGTGCACCCGCTCTCCCTCCGGCCCGAGGCGAGCACGGCCTCGTGCACGCGGCGGCCCCACATGCCCTCACCCCCGAAATCCGGGAGCAGGGCCGGATGCAGGTTGAGTATCCTTCCCGCATAGGCCTCCACAAGGGGGCCCGCAAGAATCGACAGATACCCCGCCAGCGCCAGGGCCTCAACGCCGAATTCCCCGCACACGCCCAGGACCATGTTGCTCCGTTCCACACGCTTCCGTGTTCCGTCCATGCGCGAAATCTCTTCCGGGGAAAAACGCGAGCCCAGGAGCGCTGCCCGGCAGGGGATTCCCGCGCCTTCCGCCCGCTCTTCCGCGCCGGTGTTCTTCCTGTCCACGATGACGCAGACGATGGTGTAGGGGGACTCCTTCCCGCGCCGTTTTTCTTCGTCCATGAGTGCCTGGAGGTTCGTGCCGCCCCCGGAGGCGAGGACAGCGATTCTGAGGGGACTCATGCCAGCACGAGGGGGGCCGAATCAGAGGCGGCTTCGACGTGACCGATGAGGTACGCGGCGCACCCTGAGGCGGAAAGGGCGGCGGCTATCTCCTTCGCCCGCCCCGCATCGAGGGCGAGGACAAAGCCGATCCCCATGTTGAAGGTGTTGAAGGCCGTCTCCCTGTCCGCCCCCAGCCGGAGGAGCTCCTCAAAGACGGGAAGCGCCGGCCAGGAGCCCCGGATAATCCGGGCGCGGAGGGGTTTTTGCCCGGCCCGGTCTTTGTTCACCCGGGCGAACATGCGGGGGACGTTCTCGTAGAACCCGCCTCCGGTGATGTGGGCCATGCCGTGAACCGCCCCGGGGAATCTCCCCAGCGCTTCCAGCACGGGTTTGACGTAGATCGCCGTGGGTGTAAGCAGCTCCTCCCCGATGGTCCGCCCGTTGAAGGGCGCGGAGAGGTCCTTCACCAGGGCCCGCACCAGGGAGAATCCGTTGGAGTGCACCCCAGAGGAGCCCAGGCCGACGAGGACGTCACCCTCGGCAACGGCGCTCCCCGTGATGATGTCCTCTTTCTCGGCGATTCCCACCGCGAACCCCGCGATGTCGTACACCCCGTCACCGTAAAAGCCGGGCATCTCCGCGGTTTCGCCCCCCAGGAGGGCGCACCCGGCCTGAACACAGCCCTCGGCCACGCCTTTCACCAGGCCGGCCGCCACGGCGGAGTCGAGCTTCCCGCAGGCGATGTAGTCCAGGAAAAACAGGGGCCGCGCACCGGCGCAGAGCACGTCGTTCACGCTCATGGCAACGCAGTCGATTCCCACGGTGTCGTATTTTTTGAGTCTGAAGGCGATGTCGAGCTTGGTGCCCACCCCGTCGGTTCCAGAGACCATGACCGGATTTTTCATCCCAGGGGGGACTTCAAACAACCCGCTGAAGCTCCCCAGGGACGAGAGCAGCCCCGGTATCCGTGTGCGCTCCGCGTGGGCCCTGTATGCGTCCACCGCCCGGTAGCCCTCTTCGATATTCACCCCCGATTGCCGGTAATCCACCATGGCAAGAAAGTATAGGGGTGATTGCTGGGATGGTCAAGCTGCGGGGAAATAGAACCGCAGAGGCGCAAACCCCGGCGGATTCACCGCAAAGGCGCAAAGCAGGCGCGGAGGACGCAAAGAAATATGATTCAGCCCCTTTGCGTTCTTTGCGGAAACACTTTGCGTCTTGGCGGTTAAGAAATACAACCGCAAACACGCAACGCCGTCCGGTTGACAAAGCGCCGGGGCTGGGGTACACTGAAAACATGACCGCAGTCCAACAGTTCGCCGAAATCGGCGCCGACCGCCGCAGTTTGCGGCTGGAAAAGCCCCTGCCGGAAAATATCCCCTGCGGAAAAGCGCGGGTAGAAATACGCTTTATTGTCTTGCCGGAGCCGGAGCCGCCGCATGTTTCCGCTCATGCCGCTGCCTGGCGGGAATTCCTTGATGCCCTTGACAAGATTGACGGTGAACCCCTCGGTGAACTGCCGCCGCGCATTGGCAACTGGGGGAAAATCCTTGCGGAGTACGAAGCGATGCCGCCGCTCGTATGCGACGATATGCCGCCGCGCCTCAGTTTGCGGGAATTGCCGCTGTGAAAGGTTCGCCGAACTCGACCGGGCGATCGCCCTCTATGTGTTCCTGAAGCGACAGGGCATCACAGGCCCTTTCCCGCAAGCCCGTTTGACCCGCCCCCCTGCCGCCTTCTCCCGCTGCAAAGACCCGCCCCGCGCTGCCAAAATCCTGCCGCCCACCCTCGGTAGACTCCTGTCCCCCCGTCCCCACCGCCTTTCGGTGACAAGGACTGTATTGTTATGCCTGGGGTTACTCGCCAAAGCAAGGCCCCACCGTCCGGGGTGGATGTCAGCGCCAGTCGGCAAGGCACAGGCTGCGGGCGGTTCGTGTGCAGACGGAGTTTTTTCCCGTATACTTTGTCTCGCGGTATACGCCTGCAAAGCGGTAGGCATATTCCCCCAGAGCGTTTTGTTCCCTCGCGAAAATGGCGCGTTCTATATCCGGGTTATTAACCTTTGGGTCTGTGGGCCAAATGCCTTCTCCCTGGTATTCAGACAACAACGTGTCCCTGTTTGGTCCGAAGGTGTTATGCCAGTTACTTTCGAGTTTCGTATCCATGCGAGGGAACCATACAAATCGTTTGCCGCCGAAAAAGAAAGTACATTTCCCGAAATGCACAAAACCTTCTTTGTAATTCTTGCCGAAAAGGCCGTTCATCGTGTCAACGGTGCTGTTGAATGTAATGTCGTCGTCCACGGAAAGCACGCCGCGCTCGCAAATTTTCGCAAGTTTCTTGCGATGCGATTCGTCATCATCCCAGATGAGCGGGTCTCCGGTTTCCCGGCGGAGCGTTACTATCTTTGCTTTGATGAGGCTCACCACATCGTCAATCTGCTGATGAATGTCTTCGATGCCGAGTTTTTTACCGCTCTCTTTTTCGGCTTCCCAGATTTCAAAGATACTGATGTCTGAAACGGCGTTCCTGATGTCCTCTTTGCGTGCCTTGTCCCAG
>JAISTZ010000032.1 GCA_031272345.1 Spirochaetaceae bacterium
GAACAATGCCGCCGAGGGCATCTATAATGGACTCGTGAATTTCGTCACCAATTTCGAGCAATCCAATGGATTCACGGGAGTCGAATGAAAAAAACAAGCCTGGGGGGCCAAAAACGGGCGGCCGTCATTATTCTGGGGCTCTGGCTCCTCTTCGCCCTATCGAGCGCGGCATTCCTTCTGTTTCCCCGCAGCGTCCGGCGGGTGTTCTTCTTTCCTGCCCCCGGGGGCGGCCTCTACGCCGAAACCCGCAGCCTGGCGAACCCGGAGGGCGACTCCGGCATCGGCCGGTACGTGGACGAACTGCTGCTGGGCCCCGCGGGGAGCCGCTGTGTCCCCCTGTTCGCCCCGGGCACACGGGCGGTTTCCTGTTTCCGCCGGGGCAGGACCCTCTACCTGGACCTTTCCGGGGAGGCCCTGTTCGCCGGGAATACGGTCAGCCCCCTCAAAGAGGGGGTGGCGGGGCTAAAAAAGAATATTTTGCGGAATTTCCGGGGCCTTTCGGAGGTCAACGTCTACATAGACGGCCGGGCGGCCTATGAAGAAACCCCATAAAAACCGCAAAGATTAAAAAAAAGTGCAAAAAGTTATTGACAAAACCGTTTTGTTGACAGATAATACATCCATATAACGCTACTTCAAATGTATAAAAGGAGCTTTGCATGAAAAAGTTTTTGTTTTTCCTATTCGCGGCTATGGTCATCGGGAGCTGGGCTATTGTTGCCGATGAATCAACCCTTATCGACTTCACCCTGCTCGACGCCGATCCTGACAAGACGGAGATGGATTATTCGGTCGCCGCGGGCGCTTCCTTTACGGACGAACAAAAGGGGCTCATGAAAACGAACCTCGCCTTGCCCAACTGGGAGGTCGTGCTCAACAACTCAGCCCATAACGCTGAAGCCGTGGCCAATTCGGGCGTCAAGAGCGCCAAGGTCAAGGACTCGGTGCAATCCACCATCGGCAGCTCGGCGGCGGGCAAAACCGTCATGGGCGTCAGGGTGCGTTTCCCCGAGTCAGCGGTAAACGCCAATGCGCGGATAATCCCCCCCTTTGAAATCCCCGCTTACGAAGGCTATGACGGCAGCGAGAATGCCAAAACAAAATTCGAGGACGGGTACGGTGTCGTAAAGAATGTGGGAACCATCAAGTCGATGAAGGTCACCGTCTTCGGCAACTCCTATCCCCACGGGCTCTACGTCATCCTCAAGGACACCGACGGCATCGAGCGCCGCTACTTCATGGGCTACCTCAACTTCGACGGCTGGAAGGTGCTGGAGTGGGTTAACCCCCACTACATGGTCAACGTGCGGGACCGGGAATTGCGGCCCTACCCCGTGTATCCCAGGGGCCTTCCCTTTGTCAAATTCGTGGGCTTCCAGATCACCCGTGACGCCGGGGACGCCGGCGGGGACTTCATCTCCTACTTCAAGGACGTTTCCATCACCTACGATTTGGCAGTGCTGAGCAGAGAGCGCGACATTGCCGACGAAGACCTGTGGGGGATTATCAAACAGAAAGAAGATGCGAGACAGAGGCGGGAGGTTCAACGTTTCGGCGCCTTGCAGGTTGAAAGGTTCATTGAGCAGGAGAAGATGCACAAGGAACCGGAGGAACAGTAGGCTTTATACATTTGAGTTTTTAAGTCCCGGCGGTTCAGGAGGCTTGCCCCTTGAACCGCCCTGGACATTTTTCTCCACAGGCGTGGTATTCGTACTTCTCTGTAGTTTTTTATTGTAGATGTCCTATGAAAACCAGCGTTCCCCGTGTTCTCTTTGACCGTGAAAAACTCCGCCTCCAATACAGTCAGAAAGAGCGCTTCTTTTCCCTTGTCCTTAAAGGGCTGGAGCAGTCCCTCTTGAGCAGGGTCAAGCTGCAAACCACCCCCGCATATAAGGCCCGGATAAAGGATTTTTCCAGTTACTACAAAAAGCTCATCCGCCTGAATCTCCCCGCCGCCGAGCCCTTCCCCCTCCTTACGGACGTGCTGGGCATGAGGGTCGTCTGCGCCTTCCTGGAGGACCTGGCAAGCGTGGAGCGGCAGATCGCCCAAAACTACGAGGTTATCGAGGTTGAACGCAAGGGGTCGAACCAGACCTTCCGGGAATTCGGCTACGAGTCGATTCACCTGCTCATACGGATTCCCCAGGAGATTCTCCGGGAACCCCTGGCTGACGCCGGGGACGGGCTCCCCGCGGGCTGGGTTGACGCCCTGGTGTGCGAAATCCAGATACGGACGATCCTCCAGGACGCATGGGCCGAGGTGGAGCACGAGCTGGTGTACAAATCGGAATTTTCCCCCTTCGGCCTGCCCCTGCGCCGGAAGCTCGCGTCAATCAACGCAAGCCTCACCCTGGCGGACATCATCTTTCAGGAAATTCGGGACTACCAGAACAGGCTGAACCGGGAGGTCGATGTCAGGCGGAACACCTTCTATTCCAAAACCGACACCATATCCAAGGGCATCATCGGGGAGAGCGCCCCGGGCGCGCCCCAGGGAGCGGGCCTGGGGTCGCCCTTTGTCCGGGGCGCCATCGACGACCTCATCCTGGAGGCCATCCACGCCCACAACAGCGGGAACTACGACGAGGCCATCGGCATATACACGAAGATCATCAACTTCGACCCGCCCCCGAATGACATTGTCCGCTCGGTGATCTACAAGCACCGGGGCATGGCCTTCTTCGGCCAGAGCAAGTACGACGAGGCCCTCTCGGATTTTACCCGGAGCTGCGAGTGCGACCCCAAAAGCTTCCGGTCGTTGTATTACCTGGGGATCGTGTACAGCATCCAGGAAAAATACGAAGACGCCGTCTCTGCCTTCGACAAATCCCTGGGCCTGAACAACTACCAGGCCCACGTGCACTACCGGATGGCGGCGGCGAAGTTCAAACTCCAGGAATACGAGGAGGCCCTGAGTCACCTGGATGACGCAAAGAAACTCGGCCTCGAAAACGACGACACCAACACCCTCAGGGCGAAGCTTGTAAAAAAATTCGATATGAAAGTCTGAGGGACAGAAAGGGAGGAGCGACATGACGTGCAACAACGCATCCAGGAGCAAAAAACTCAGCCCCCCGAGACGGCGGGGCATTTCCTGGCAGCGGCACATCTTTTCCGGGATCAATACGGACAGCGGGGGCATCCAGAATTTTTTTGTTGAATATATCGCCGTCAACCCTGCCCCCGCGTCCGACCAGGTTGTGCTGAACAGGAAACCCGAACCTCCTGCTCCCGGAAAGAGGCGTCCGGGAGTCCGCTCGGAGCCGCCGAGGTACATCTTGGTCCGGGCGGGAAGTTTCGGCCCCCAGGGAATCATCTTCGAGAATTTCGCCGCCCCCAGGGAATTGGTGTGGAATAAGAAAGAAAACCTGCTCTTTTTTAAGCAATCTATCCTGGGGCCCTCGGAGCTTTCAGGGGCAATCAAGCAAAGCAGCGTTATCTATTCGCTCTTTTCCGACTCCCGGCGGAAAGACACCTTCGCCTGGAATTTCGCAATCAAGGACAAGGCCCTCCTCAACGCCCACCTGCGCTCCCGCGGACGGGAGTGGTTTTGCTCGGGGGCCTACGCGGCCCTGAAGGGAAGCGTCAAAAGCAACAACGACCAGGCCGCCTTTGCTTCCGGGCCGATCCTGTCGTATTCAGAAAGCTTTTCCAGCAAAGAAATTCCTTCCTACTGGTTCCACATTTCGGCCATGCACCTGATCAGCAAGATTACCAACGGGGATATAAAAAATTCCTGTGTCATCGCCCACAGCTTTCAGAAGAACAGCGCCGCGGTTTTTTTGAACCTGGAAGGGCAGATCATCACCTTTAAGCCCGCAAATTCGCGCAAATACGCCCATGCCGCGGGGTGCACCAGGACCGACGGCAACCTGCACTGGAATGTCAGCACGGAGAACAAGCGCTACATGCTCGACATCGACATGTTTTGCGCCCCCCCGGAGATGAAGCTGCTCGGGTACGACTCCCCCGCCGGAAAGGGCTCCCTGCTCAGTGTTTTTTCCGGCGCAACCGGAGCCGGGGAGCTCCGCCTGTACAGGCGGCTCAAGAAGGGGCTGGAGCTGCTGGTCCACGCGGACATCCTGAACGCCCGGTGTGAATACGGCGTTCAGGACATCAAGGAATAGCCGGGTCTACCGGAGGTCCGCGGGTATGGTGATTCCAATCGCCCTGGCGATTTCGTCGTTGATGAAGAGGTCTCCCCCCTCAAGGTACTGAATCGGCATGTCCGCCGGTTTTTTCCCGTTTTTAAGGATGTCCACGGCCATGACCGCGGTCTGCTTGCCCAGGTTGTAGTAGTTGATGCCGTAGGTGGCAAGCCCCCCGGCCTTCGTCATGCCTTCCTCCCCGCAGATGAAGGGGAGCTTTGCCGCGGTTGTGACCGCTGCCACCGTGGGCACCGCCGAGGCGATGAGGTTGTCCGTGGGGGAATAGACCGCGTCAACCTTGCCCACCAGACTCTGCACCACCTGCTGAATCTCGTTGGCGTTGGAAGCGGTGGCGTCGATGTAGGAGAGCCCCAGGGACGCGCAGGCCTTCTTTGCCAGGTCGATCTGGAAGAGGGAATTCTGCTCGCTCGAATTGTAGAGGAGCCCCACGGTCTTTGCACCGGGCACGATCTGCTTGAGCAGCTTTATCTGGGCCTCCACCGGGGTGAGGTCAGAGGTGCCCGTGACGTTGGTGCCCGGCATCTCGTTGGATTTTACGAGCTTGGCGGACTGGGGGTCCGTGACCGCCGTAATCACGATGGGTATCGTGGCGGTGAGGTTCGCCACGGCCTGGGCCGCGGGGGTGGCGATCGCCAGAATCAGGTCGGACTTGTCGTTCACGAGCTTCTGGGCGATGGTGACGCAGTTGGCCTGCTCCCCCTGGGCGTTCTGGAAGTCGAAGGTGACGTTTTGCCCCTCCACATAGCCCGCTTCTTTGAGGCCGTCCACAAAGCCCTGGTAGCTCGCGTCGAGGGCGACGTGTTCAACGAGCTGAATCACCCCGATCTTGATGAGGGCTGAGTCTTTTTTTCCCCCGGCCATGGCCGCGCCGCCGCACACTACAAACCCCGCGCAGCACAGTGCGAGGGTTTTTCCGAAAATCTTCATAGTCATCCTCCTGGAATTTCCTGCCTCGGCAGGTTTTTTCAGTCCCTTACCCGGACTGTACAACCTGAAGGTACACCAAAGTCCGGCGGAATGTCAAGTACATCCGCCCTGGAGTCGGCAATTCCCTTGACCTTCTCCCCGCCCCGGCCTATACTTTTTCCACATGAACCTGAACACCCTGCGGAACATCGGTATCATGGCGCATATCGATGCGGGCAAGACCACCACAACCGAGCGCATCCTCTACTACACCGGCAAGATTCACCGGATGGGCGAGATCGACGACGGGGCCGCCACCATGGACTGGATGACCCAGGAGCAGGAGCGGGGCATCACCATACAGAGCGCCGCCACCACCACCTACTGGCGGGACCACGAGATAAACATCATCGACACCCCCGGCCACGTTGACTTCACCGCCGAGGTGGAGCGCTCCCTGCGGGTGCTGGACGGGGCCATCGCCGTGCTCTGCGCCGTGGGGGGGGTGCAGCCCCAGACCGAGACCGTGTGGCGCCAGGCGGACGAGTACGCCGTGCCCAGGGTCTGCTTTGTCAACAAGATGGACCGGGTGGGGGCGGATTTCTTCGCCGCCATGAGGGACGTAATCGAAAAATTCGCCGTCCCCGCGGTGGCCCTGCAAATCCCCATCGGCCAGGGGGCCGGCTTCGAGGGGGTCATCGACCTGATCCGCCTCAGGGAAATCCGCTGGGACGAAGAAACCGAGGGCGAAAAAATGACCGAGACGGACATCGCCCCGGAGCGCCGCGCCGAAGCCCTTGCCTGGCGGGAAAAACTGATAGACGCCCTCTCCACCACGAATGACGAAATCGCGGAAC
The DNA here is from genome assembly GCA_031272345.1 of Spirochaetaceae bacterium. Taxonomy (GTDB): domain Bacteria; phylum Spirochaetota; class Spirochaetia; order Treponematales; family Treponemataceae; genus JAISTZ01. The sequence goes on from JAISTZ010000032.1 coordinate 5,933, forward strand.
GCTTCCTTGAGGGCAGGGACATACCGGAGGCCCTCCTCCGCGCGGAGGTCCGCCGGGGCGCCCTTGCGCGCGCCTTCGTGCCCTTCCTGTGCGGCGCGTCCCGGCGGAACCAGGGGGTCCAGCCCCTCCTGGACGCGGTGGTGGACTACCTCCCGTCCCCCCTGGAAGCGCTCCCCCCCCAGGGATTTTCTCCCAAAAAGGAGGAATACGTCCCCATCCCCTGCAAGAGCGACGCCCCCCTGTCGGCCCTGGTGTTCAAAATTCAATACGAAAAAGAAGCTGGGGCCCTGTGCTACGTGCGGCTCTATTCGGGGAAGATAAAAACCGGGGACCAGGTGTTCAACGTGGGCAAGAAGAAGCGGGAGCGGGTCAACCGGATCGTGCGGATGCACTCGAACAAGAGCGAGCCCCTGGACCGGGTTGAGGCCGGGGACATCGCCGTGCTCATCGGGCTCAAGCTCGCCCAGACCGGGGACACCATCGGCAGCGAGGGGATGCCCCTGCTCCTGGAAAAGATGCACTTCCCCGAGCCCGTGATTTCCGTGGCGATCGAGCCCGAGACCGCCTCCGAGCGGGAGCGCCTCAAGGAAACCCTGGGGATTCTCTCCAGGGAGGACCCCACCTTCGTCAGCAGGGACGACCCGGAGACCGGGCAGCTCATCATCTCCGGCATGGGGGAGCTCCACCTGGACGTGCTCGTCACCAGGATGCTGGAGGACTACAAGGTAAAAGCCCGGGTCGGGTCCCCCCAGGTCACCTACCGGGAGTCCGTGAGCGGGCGGGCCGAACACACGGAGGTCTTCTCCAGGGTCCTGGGGGGCAAGGAGAACACCGCGGAAATCACCCTCACCGTGGAGGCTGCCCCGGCCGGGAGCGGCAACTCCTACTCCTGCGCGGCCCGGGCCCCCGGCGTGCCCGGCGAAATTCTCGACGCTATCGAAGCGGGAATCACCAATTCCTTCGGCGCGGGAATCCGCTACGGCTATCCCTGCGCGGACATAAATGTCACGGTCACAAAAATCGGTTACAGCGAACTCTCGTCCACACCCTTCGCGTTTGAGGCCTGCGCCGTGGCCGCCTTCGACGCTGCCTGCGCCAAGGCGAACCCGGAGCTGCTCGAGCCGGTGATGAAGGTGGACATCCTCTGTCCCCAGGAATTTCTGGGGGACGCCATGCGGGAGGTGACTCAGCGGGGGGGCATCGTCACGGGCACGGAGTCCAAGCCCTCCACGGACGTGATCTACGCGGAGGCCCCCATGGCAAAGATGTTCGGGTTCTCCACCCACCTGCGGTCGGTCACCAAGGGGCGGGCCTCCTTCAGCATGGAATTCAGCCGCTTCCAGGTGAAGCCCGGGGGGCTGGGAAATTGAACGCGGCGGCGCGGGCCCTATGACGGAAGCCGGGGCCGCCCTGTCCCTTCTCCTGCGGGACTTTGCGGAAAAACAGGCGGGGGAAACCGTTGATTTTTTGGAATTCTGTTCCTTCCTCGGCGTATATGCCGCCCGGCACACAACGGACAGGGACGCCCTGGCGCCCTTTGCCGCAAACACCAGGGAGGCCGCCCTGGGGGAACTGCGCGCCCTTGAGGAGGAACACGCGGCGGCCCTGGTTGACGCCGTGGACGGGCTCAAGGTCGTGGTCCTTGGGGTGACCGCCGACAGAATCAAGGGCCAGTACGAACACGCCGCGTCGAACCCCTACGGGATCCTCCCCACGGTGAACGACCTGCCCCCGGTGTTCCAGTCCCTGCCGATTCCCCAGCGGCCCGCGCCGGAGGTCTTCTTCCACATGCTCAACGGGACCTTCCGGGAGGACTATCCCCTGTTTTTCATCCCCTGGCCCAACGGTCTTCCCGCCCTGGTCTGCCCCACGTCCCTTCCGGTGGAGACCCTCCTGGACGCGGCGGTCACAAAAATGCGGGCCATCTTCGACAAGGACGAGGCCCGTCAATTCTTCCTAAAAAAATTGACCATGGCGAACACGGGCCGGGAGATCTTTGCGCGGAATTTTTTCGCCATGTTCCTCCAGAGTCCCAGGGAGACCTTCGGCATCCTCAAGGCCACCGGGGACTCCTACTACCTCTGGCAGCAACTGTGCTTCTTCATCCGCCAGGATTACGACAAGGTCAGGGACCTTCCCCCGGACGCGGTGTCCCAGTTGCAGTCCGCCCGGCTGATCGAATACGTGTCAACCTACTACAAGGACAGGGCCAAGGAGGTCCTCAAAAAGGAAAACGCCTTCGCCGCCCTGGGCTTCGCCCTGGAGGAACCGCCCTATTTCTTTGAATACCAGACAATAGCCGCCTTCACGGACTCCCGGGGGGAGCCCCTCCTGGGGCAATACTCCGAGGAGGAACTCCGGGACTACCTGACGGACCAGACCAGGGAGCGCCAGGATGACGGGGTTCCGGGGATGTTTGTCATAAAAACAGAATCAGGGGCCCTGTATTATGTAAAAAAGGCTAACGTCCTCCCCCTCCTCAACAGGCTCCTGGGGGACGCCAGGACGACCCTGGAGAGCGCCCTGGTGACTGACTGGGAAGGAGCTTTCCGGGAATACCGCCGCCCCCCTGAGATGACCGAGCAGGGGGCCTTCGAGGGGGGACTTGAGCGGCGGCTCAGGCAGGTCTCGCCGGTCCTCTTCGCCCTCCTGGGCTCGACCTCTTTGCCCCTCATGCTCCTTGAGGGACGGGGCCGGGACACGGAAAAACGCCGCTCCGCGCTGTTTTCCAAAACCGGGGGACTCCTTCCCTATTCGGAAATCCTCCTCCTCTCCCGGCAGGCCCTGCTTACCGAGGCCAAACGCCGCTCCCCCTTCTGGCGCGTCACCCCGCCCTTCTCCTGGGGGGCGAAGCTCCTCTTTGTCATCAAAAAATCCCGCTTCTTCAAGGGGAGGGCCCCCAAAAAAGCCCCGGAGGACGGGCCCGCCGAACCACGCCGGAGCCCCCCTGACCGCCAGCGGGAAGAGATACGCCGGGCCGCAAGGGGGGTCCTGGCGCGGCTTGTGCCCGAGGGGTCCACCCCGGAGCGGGAACTCCGGGCTTATGAGGCCCTGTGGAACAGGCAGCTCAACAGGGTCGACAGGGAGAACCTCACCGCCGACGTGGACGCCCTGGCCCGGGATTTTCTGCGGCGGAGCATGAGAACCCTCAAGGGCCCAACCCTGGATTCGGCGCGGATCCGGAGCCTCGCGGAGACCCTGGTGAATCTGCCGGCCCTGCAAGCCATAGGCCCCCGGAGCCAGCTCCTCATGTACCTGCAACTCTATATGGCGGACGTGCTCTCCGGGGGGGAATAGCTCCCCCGCCCGTTCCCCGCAAATCACAAAAAATTTTTTTTTCTTGACAACCATCAAAAGTATGTTACCATGGATTGCATAAAAGGAGTCAGTTAAACATGTTGTTCGGCATTAAAAATTTTGTGGGGGGGGGGG
>JAISTZ010000073.1 GCA_031272345.1 Spirochaetaceae bacterium
CTTTAAAAACCGCGTATTCTCGTGCCGGGTGTTGATGCTGTGGACAACATCCTCCTCCCGGGCCCAAATTTGCACCGAATTTCCGTTCCGCGAAAGCGCGTGGGCTATCGCAGTCCCCCATGCGCCCGCTCCGATAACGCCTATTGTCTTCACCCTTTCTGTGGTACCACACAAACCCCGCGCCGTCAACCCGGGCAAAAACCCCGGCAAAAGGGCCCCGGAGTCCGGCGGGACGGCCCGCGGGGGCAAAAAAACCAAAAAAGATACAAAAAAACGCTATTTTTTTTGCTTTTTTTCACATTTTTTTGATTTTCCTCTTGACAAACTTTTAAATTTTGTATATCTTAGGTTCAGCTTTTAGATAAGCTGATAAACTCTCTCCGATGTCCTGTTTAACAGGACGAGCGGCTCCTGTTCCCCAATAGGAGCCGCTTTTTTATGTTCCCGCCCGGAGCAGGAGGGGCTCAAGTTCGTCCTTCCAGAATCTGTCGCCGATGGGGACGCCCCCGGAGGTGTACCCGAGGACCCGCTCGTTTCGGGTCGCCCCCCCGTGAAAATCGCTTCCGGCGGTCACGATGAGGCCGGTCTTCCGGGCAAGATTTTCCAGGCGCTCACATTCAACGGGCCGGGCGGCGGGATGCCAGGCTTCAATCCCCAGAATACCCTTGGCGGCAAAATAGGCAAAAAGCTCCCCCATCCTGCCCCAGGCCGTGTAGAGGGAAAGGGGGTGGGCGGTCACCGGGACGCCGCCGGAGCTTGTAATCGCGGAAACCGCGTCGTCCAGGAGGGCCCCTTCGATTTCGTCATACATGGGGCGGTCCTTGGCAAGATACCTGTCAAAGGCCTCCTGCTGGGTGCGCACGTAGTTCTTGGAAACCAGATATTCCGCGATATGGGGGCGGCCGATAAGGCCCTGGTGTACGGTTGCTTCGAGTTCTTCCATGGAGACCTTAAAACCCGCGGCCGAGAGCTTGGTGATAATCGTCCTGTTCCGGCGCTTGCGCTCGGCCTGCAAATCCCCGATGATGTCCGAAAGCTCCTCTGAAATTTCCCCCAGTCCAAGACCCAAAAGGTGGAATTCCCCGGTGGTCCATTTGATGTTGAGTTCAATGCCCGGAATAAAACGAATTCCCGCGTCTTCAGCGGCTTTCCGGGCCTCAGGGAGGCCCTCGACCGTGTCGTGGTCGGTAAGGGCCAGCACAGAGATTCCCCGCTCCTTTGCCTGGGCGAGGAGTTCCGCCGGGGCAAGGTGACCGTCAGACAGGGTCGAGTGGGTGTGAAAATCTACCATAACGTAACACTATAGCACAAAGGGCTTTTTTTGTGATATAGTCGTCCCGTAAGGTGAAACAGACAACAGGGGACTACATCGTACTCAAAAATTGCTCGGTGGAAGACAGGTTCCACACCTATCTTTCGGGACTTTCCTGGACCTACAGGCCCGGCGAAACCTGGCTCGTCACGGGGGCAAACGGCAGCGGCAAGGAACACTTCATCGCGGCCCTGGGGGACGAGGCGCTTTTCTGCCCCAGGGAGCCTGGGGGCGAATTTTTTTCAGCCCGGCCGGGGGACACGGTCTGCGTGTCCCTGGAAAACGCCGCCTCCCTGATAGCGGAAGAACGCAGGCGCGACCAGAGCGACTACACCGAGGGCGTCGACATCGGGCGGACCGTGCGGGACTACCTGGGCGAGGTACTGGGGACGGACCGGAAGGCCCTCATCCCCCGCATGGGGACTCTTCCGGAAATCACCCTCACGGGCATCGGCCCCATCCTTGACCGGGGGGTCAAATTCCTTTCCACCGGCGAAATCCGGCGGACTCTGATAGCCAGGGCCCTGCTTTCCCAAAAGAAGCTGCTCGTGCTCTCGGAGCCCTTTGCCGGGCTGGACGCTTCTTCGCGGAGGGAGCTCTTTGCTTTTTTTGAGGGGCTGGCGGCGAATCCCGCCCGGGATTCCCCCCGGATCATCCTCTGTACCGACCGGTACACAGACGTCCCGGAATCAATCACGTCGGTGCTGGAGTTTTCCGGCGGCGCTGTCTCCTTCAGCGGCCCCAGGGCTGACTACGAGGCCCTCCTTGCCAGGCGGAAGGCCGAAGCCGGGGAACGCCTGGCGGAGGAGCGGGCGGGCTTTAAAACCGCTGCCAGGGCCTATTCCCGGGAGCGGGAGATTCTCCGCTCTCCGCCGCCGGAGACGCCGGCAGGGGAGCCGCCCCTGATCGAGATGGAACACGTGAATGTGAGCTGGGGGGACAACCACGTGCTCCGGGATGTCACCTGGCGGGTCAACCGGGGGGAACACTGGTTCATCCGGGGGCCCAACGGGGCGGGAAAGACGACCCTCCTGGAGCTCATCACCGGGGACAATTTGCAGGTGTTCGCCAACGACGTGCGGCTCTTCGGGGCGCGGCGGGGCTCCGGGGAGACTCTCTGGGACATCCGCCGGAACCTCGGAATCGTGTCCTACAGGCTGCACCTGGAATACCGCATGGTTGGGGGTACGCCGGTGGAGGACGTGGTGGTTTCGGGGTTCCACGACAGCATCGGCCTCTACGAGCCCAAGACGGACATGGAGAAGCTGGCGGCGCAAAAATGGCTCAGCGCGGCGGGGTTTTCGGGCAGGGGGCAGGCCCCCTTTTCGTCCCTCTCCTACGGGGAACAGCGGGCGGTGCTGATTCTCCGGGCCGTCGTCAAGGGCGCGCCCCTGCTCATCCTGGACGAGCCCTGTCACGCCCTGGACGAGGGGGCCCGCACGATGATTCTCGACCTGCTCGAAATCGTCGCCGGAGAGGGGGGCTCCGCCATGCTCCACGTGACCCACGATCCGGCGGAGATGCTGCCCTTTGAAAAACACATTTTGGAATTTTGTCCGGGGAAAATGCCGATGTATAAGATAGTAGAGAGAACATGAAGAAGAAGAATTTCTTATGGAACCGCGGTCGTTTTTGGAGCCCCCTGGTGTTTGTCCTGCTGTGGGTTGGGGCTGTCAATCCTGTTTATTCCAAGGGAAAGCCGGAAGCCGTCACCGAAGAGCCGGGAATCGAAAAACCCGGTGAACCCGCAGTGATAACGGAGGAAGGGGAAATCCCCTTTTCCGGCCTGGATGATGTCTTTGAGCCGGAGCCGGTCCAGGCGGTTGACACGGAATTTTCAGAGCTCTGGGCCTACCTGATTGACAAGGAAGAGGCGGCGCTGGGAACAGACCTTCCCCTCACGGACATCGGATATTTCGGCGCCGAAGTGGACAGCTACGGCGACCTTGTCACTGTCCCCAGGCGCTCAAAGATCGACTCCTTCAAGGGGCGGGTACACATGGTGGTCGCCTGCAACAGCCGGGGGCTCACCCATTTTGTTCTCGACCCCAAAAGTCCGGCCCGGTCCAGCCTCATTTCGCAGCTCGTCAAGGCAGCCGCCCCCTTCGACGGCCTCCAGATTGACTTTGAGCTCGTCCCGGCAAAGGACGGGGAATTTTTTCTGTCCTTCCTGAAGGAACTCAGGCAGAAGCTCCCGGACAAAATGTTCACCGTTGCGCTTCCGGCCCGGCTCCGGGTCATCCAGCAGGACGTGTACGACTACGCAAACATCGCGCCCCTGGTGGACCGCATCCTGGTGATGGCCTACGACGAACACTGGTCCGGCAGCGAGCCCGGCCCGATCGCCTCGATGGACTGGTGCCGCAAAGTCGCGGCCCATGCCCAGGAGCAGATTCCCCCGGAGAAGCTCATCATGGGCGTTCCCTTTTACGGCAGGATCTGGGGCAGCGAGAACACCTTCCGCGCGTTTTTCCATTCCCGGATGGAGCGGGTCAAAAAAGAAAACGGAGTCAAACGCATTAACCGCATTGATTCCATCCCGCACTTTTCCTACACCGTGCCCATCACTGTCACCGCTTACTACGAAGACGCCCTTTCGATTACCGAGCGTCTGGCCATGTACAGCGCCATGGGCATTGACCATGTGGGATTCTGGCGGCTCGGCCAGGAGGACCCCTCGGTTTGGGAGCATATACACAGGAAATAGCCGGAGAATCCGGGGTGTAATTTTTATTAAAATCAAGTGTCCGGCGGATACTGTGTTATAATAATTGTATGGACACAAAACTGCAACCAAACCGCGCCCGGATGTTGTCGTACTACGGCGCAGTCGCGCTCCTTGCCCTTGCGGGGCTTGCCCTTACCGTTGTGGCCCCCGTCGTCATGGGGGTGCGGGCGCCGTCGGAGCGTCTTGTCCATGGAGAAGGGGGCGTCGTTGACCTCCGGGGGGAATTCCAAAAGGACGGGAATCAGGTCTATGCCCTGGGGGGGGAGTGGGAGTTCTACCCCAATCATTTTTATACCAATCAAGATTTTGCAAGGGGAATCACCGGAGCGCCCCAGGTGGTAGGGTTTCCCCACGTCTGGACAAAGGACGGCATGAGCCCCAGGGGATACGGCACCTACCGGATGCGCGTCAGGGTACCCCAGGGTGTGGACGAAATCGGCGTGTTCAGCCAGTACCAATACACGGCCTACCGGATTTTCCTGAACGATTATCCGGCGGCCCAGGCCGGACGGCTGGACCCGTCCTTCGGGGGATTCGTCATGGGATTCCTCGCCCAGGGGGGATACGCCACGGGCAGGGGCGGCCAGGGCAAGGACAACGAATACAACGTCATCATCCAGGTGCAGAACGGAGTCCACGCATCCCCTGGCCTGCGGGGCACGGTGGTTTTTTCCGGGATAGCCCAGATCAGCGCCCTCCAGTCGATGCTGAACGCCCTCCACGGGCTTATCACGGGGTGGATCGCCGTCCTGCTCCTCTATTTCTGGGCGGTCTTCATGTCCCATCCGGACCGGCTCGAATACTTCGACTACACGGTTGTGTCCTGTACCATGCTCTACACGGTGCTGACCTTTTCCGCGGGCCCCATGTCGCCCTACCGGTTTGTCCCCGGCAATCCCATCCTTACGGACAGGGTCGTCCTTCACCTGGACTATTTCCTCCCCCTTGCGGGGGCGTTTTTTTCGGGCAGGCAGACCCTCAGACAGGTCCTTCCACGCCCTCTGGTCTCAACCCTGTATTGGGGGGTCGGCCTCGCGGCGGCCTTCTGCGTCCTTGCGCCCCCGGGGATTCTTACCCGGTTCCAGTTCCCCTACGCGATTCTCATGGTCCTCCTGTGGTTCGTTCCCGCGGTGATACATATCGGACAAATCATCAGGAAACCCGGCTGCACCGTGGACGTGGCCCTTGATTTCGTGAACATGCTCATCGTCGCCCTTGCGGCGATCATGTACCTCCTCCAGGTGAATTTCTGGCACAGCCTCAACGTGTTCACCCTGGGCATCACCGCCCACTTGGCCCTGAAATTCGTGGTGTTCCTGCGGCATTACAAGCAACTGGAGGGGGACCTCCAGGAATTGAACCGGAGCCTTGAGGTCAAAATCGCCGAGCGCACCAGATCCCTGGAAACGATGACCCGGCAAGCGGAGGAGGCCCGGCGGCTTGCCGAGGAGGCCTCCCGGTACAAGAGCGACTTCCTGGCCAAGATGAGCCACGAAATCCGCACCCCCCTGAACACCATCATCGGCATGAGCGACCTCATGCGCACCAGCAACTTCGACTCAACCCAGCGCCGGTATTTCTCGGACATAACCCACATGTCCCACACCCTCCTGGGCCTCATCAACGACATCCTGGACTTTTCCAAAATAGAAATGGGCAAGGTGGAACTCAAGCCCGTCCATTACAACCTCCGCCTCCTCTTTGACAACCTCACCTCCATGTACCGGTTCCTGGCTGAAGGAAAGAGCCTCCTCTTCCGGGCCTTCTTCGCGCCGGACACCGCCGCCGTGGTCTACGGGGACGAAACCAGGGTGCGCCAAATCTGCGCCAACCTGTTGAACAACGCCGTCAAGTATACACACGAGGGCTTTGTGGAGTTCAACATGGGCGCAGAAGAGCGCGCCGGGCCCGACGGGGTGCGCCGCCGGTACATCGTCGTGGCGGTGGGTGATTCCGGGGTGGGCATAAAAGAAGACGACCTGGAGCGGCTCTTTGTCAGTTTTGAGCGGCTCGATATGGGGAAAAACCAGGGCATCCCCGGCAGCGGCCTCGGCCTGGTGATTACCAGGCAGCTTCTGGAAAAAATGGGGGGGTTCATCACCGTGGAGAGCGTCTACGAGGGGGGATCCATCTTCAGCGCCTTCATCCCCCTGGTCGAGGGGGACCCCGCGAAGGTGGAGCAGATCATGGAGAAGGGCGCCTTCGTGCAGGCCGCATCGGACGACATCAGGGTCCTCGTGGTGGACGACCTGGAAGTCAACCTGTCCGTGGCCCTGGGCTACCTTGCCAGGCACGGCATCCGGGCGGACACGGCCAAGAGCGGCAGGGAGGCCCTCCTCAAGGCAAGCGGCCAGGCCTACGACCTCATCTTCATGGACCACATGATGCCCGACATGGACGGCCTTGAGGCGGTCAAACGCATCCGGGCAATGGAGGGCTGGTGCAAGACCGTCCCCATCGTGGCGTTTTCAGCCAATGCCGTGCAGGGCGCCCGGGAGCTCTTCCTCGCCTCCGGGATGGACGACTTCATCAGCAAGCCCGTGCGGCCCGAGGAACTGAACCGGGCCCTGCGCCGCTGGCTGCCCCCGGAGAAAATACGGATTGGGCGCCGGGAAATCTCCGCCACGCAGCCGGAAGACGAAGCTCCGTCTCCTCCCTCCACGGGGGACGGCCTCGTTGGGGAGCTCACGGCCATCGGGTTCGACGTGGACAAGTCCCTGACCTTCCTGGGGGATATGGACATTCTCATCGAAAGCCTCAAACAGCTCAACACGGAATACGACACCTACACCGGGTCCCTCATGGAAGCCTTCAAGAGCCGGGACTGGAAGAATTTCGCCGTCTACGCCCACGGGATTAAGGGGGTCTTTGCGCTTCTGGGCAAGGACGACCTCTCCGAGACGGCCCGGAAGCTGGAATTCGCCGGGAAGGAAGGCCGGGTTTCAGAAATCGAAGCGACAACCGGCCCCTTCCTCGAAGCCCTGGCCGCTTTCAAGGAGAAGCTGCGCTCCCTGTCGATTTTTACGTAGCGCCGGCGGCCAGCGCCCCCGCAAGCTCCCCGGCGTTGTGCTCCGGGGGACAGTCCCCGGGGGAAAACACCACATCAGCCAGGGCCCGGTATTTTGCCTCCCGGGCCGCAAACACCGGATGAAACACCCGCCCCACGTCTTCCGGGGTGCGGGGTTTTTCCCGGGCGATATACGCGGGCAGGTTGCCCAGGGTTCCGTCCGGCAGGGGGACGGCTTTTTTCAACACCCGCGCAAGGATGCGGGCTTCGTTCACGTCAAGGAACACAAAGACCCCCTGCCCGCGGAGGGCATCAAGGGCAGGGGGGTTGTCGCAGATGCCGCCGCCGGTGGCCGCAACGAGGGGTGATTTTTGCGCGGCGGCCCGTTCCGCCACGGCGAGGCAGGCCCGGTATTCAGCCGCCTGAAAGCCCGTGTTCCCCTGGGAGAGGAACACCTCCCTGGGACTCATCCCGGTCTGTGCGGTGATGACATCATCGGTGTCGATAAATTCCGCGCCCAACCGCTCCGCAAGGAGCTTGCCCAGGGTGGTTTTTCCGCAGTGTTTGATTCCGGTCAAAAAAACTGCCTTCATGGGACGGCCCGGTTAGAAAATTTTTGTGCCGGTAAAATTTTTGCCCCCCAGGGCGCGTTTGATGTTGTCGATGTCCTTTCCGATACAGAACACCGTGATGTTCGCGCTTTCCGCCCGCTGGCTTGCCACCGGGTCGAAGGGGGTGTTTTTTCCGGGCGCCCAGTCGTCCCCCACCATGGCGCGGAAGTCCTTCCAGCTTATTTCGTCGATGGGCCGGGCATCCGGGTTTGTCCGGGGATCCGCCGTGTAGACCTTCTCGATGTTGGAAATATTGAGCACCGTCTTTGCGGCAAAACGCTCCGCAAGGAGCACCGCGTCGTTGTCCGTGGAAAAACCGGGCTTCCACCCGGCGGCCACCATCACCCGGCCGGAAAAATCCGTCACCTTGGTGGGATCGTAGACCACATCCTGGAGGCAATAGCCCCGGAACAGGGCCCGCAGGAGCTGGGCGTTCAGCCTGGTGGCCATGATGCCGAGCCAGTCCGCTTCGATGGCGTCGTAGGACTCCCCCGCCGCGGTCTTGTACGCCCGCTGGTACGTGCGGGCCGGCCCGCCGCCGCCCACCACCAGAATCAGCTTCCGGGCGCTGTTTTCCGAAAGCCACTCCCCGGCCATGGACACGAAATTTTCGAGGAACGCCGTGTCCGGCGCATCGGGAACCGCTATCGACCCACCCAGGGAAACAACCGCTATCATGTCATCCTCCGGCGGAACAACCGCCTCAATACATTGCCAGAATTACAGGGTCATTCCAAAATGAGCTGTATTCCCGCACCGTGGCCGACGCTTCCTCCCAGATTGACTGGAACGCATAGGTGCGCGGCCTGTACACCGATTTGCTGTTCACCAGGGAGGGCTTGACCGCCTTCCACCCGTTGGAAAAGGCGATGTGCTGGGAGTCCAGGGACCCAAAATAGTAGGAAGCCCTGTCCTGGTGATGCCGCAGTTCGCTGTAGTGTAAACCCGCGCCCAGGGCGGGGTCAACAGGGAACCAGCCGAAATCCTCAAGATAGAAGAGGGCCCACCAGTGGCTTCGGGTTTGCAGGGACCCCAGGGCGCCCGCGTCCGCCAGGGGCCTTGGCCGTGGGTCCGCGCTGTTCTCCACGAGCACCCCCGCCACGGGGGCGCAGGGAATCCCCAGGGAGCGCACCAGGGCCGCAAAGAGAATCGCAAAGTCATAGGCGTCACCGGTTTTTCTGGAAATCATGTCCAGGGGAGAGGGGTTGCCCGCGCGCACCCCGTTGAGCAGGGAGTAGGCGCTCAGTATGTGGTCGTAGACGAGCCGGGCCTGGCGGAGGGGGTTGGTCTCTTTTTTGACGATTTCTTTAGCCAGGGCGGAAACCCTGGCGTCATCGCTTTGCACCAGGGAGTCCGGGGTTGTGTAGACCTTGTAGAGGAGGCGGCCCTTTTCCGAATAGGGCTGAACCCTGTTCTCTGCAACCGTACAGGTGACAGCGTTCACCGTAACCAGAAAATTTTGTGAAAAGACCTTTTTTTCCCTGCCGATTTGTTTTGCCTGAACCTGGTGAATCACCATGTTGTTGTAGTTCCGGATGACCGGCTCCGGGGAACACTCCCGCATCTCGCTCTGCCGCTGGAGGGCGTCCGTGAGGGGCCTGGGGACCCGCAAAATCAGGCTTGCCGTGTCTTCTGCCACCATGTTGGAAATGTCCGCCGACAGGGAGACCAGGTAGGTGCGCTTGTCGTCAAAGATTTTTTCCCCCCCAGGACTGGAAACGTTCAGGTGCACGGTGTTGCTCGCGCCGTTTTCCGTGACCACCCCCACCGTGCCGGTGACAGCGCCGTCGGGCACACGCACCCGGATTTCGTTCCCGGTCCAGGATTCGTAGTCGAAATCGCTCTGGGAGGGGGTTATTTCTCCTGGGTTCCCGGTCTGCCGGGGGCTTGGGATGAACTTGACCAGGGCGTTGTTCCTGGACTCCCCGAAATTTTCTCCGGTGATGACCAGGAGCCGTCCCGGAGCGATGGTGTCTTTGTTGATGGACAGGATTTTGGGCTGCGGGGTTGCGGGGGCGGACCGCACCGGCAGGGGCACGGATACGCTGTTGGAAAAGATTTTCGGCTCGGACCTGCCCTCGGCGGTCACCACACACACGAGCCCGTCCTTTATGTTCGGCGGGAGCCTGAGGATGATTTTGTCGTCAGCCCAGGAAAGGTAGCCCGATCCGGTGATGGGGTTTCCGCCGATTTCCACATATCCCGTGTTGCGGCTGGCGGAAAAACCCCTTCCCGTGATGGTCAGGATGTCCCCGCCGGTTGCAACGGGCGGATCAATCGACGTGATGACCGGGAAGACCTTCAGGTAGCGCAGACTGATTATCGTGCCTCCGGCGCACAGGAGCGCCAGGGCCAAAAAGAGGAGCCACCGGAACAGGGCGGACCGGAAAAAGAGCCGCTTGATGGTGTCCGGCATCACTCGGCGGAACCCACGATTTTTAAGCCCCAGGGCAGGTGTTGCCACAGGGTCTTTTTCCGTTGATGAAGCACAGGGGATGGCAGAAATGAAGGTTTGAACACGTCGATGTTGGAAAAAGAGAACGACGCCCTCCTGGGCGCTTTTGGGGTTGCTCCTGTCACCAGGGCATCCTCGTATAAACCGGGGCCGGAGAAGGGAAGGGCTGCCCAAAAGAACTGCCCCTGCCGTTCATTGGGCCGGTGCAGGAACGAATAGGCCCCGCCGACAAGGATCGCGAGCACCGCAACCCAGGGCAGGACCCTGGTGACCGCCATGGGGATTTTTTTTGCGCCGATGGCGGAACACACCCGGTGATAGCGCATCCGGTCAATGAGCCGCTCGTACCCCGCGTCGAGCTCCGCCTGGGAGAGGGAAAGACTCTGGGAGTCCTCCCGCAGGGCGGCGCGGACAGCGGAGAGGGCGGCGGCTTTTTTTTTGCACCTGGGGCAGCCCTCCATGTGCCGCGTGTAGGACACAGCCAGGCCTTCGGGCAGTTCACCATCGAGATACCCGTGGTGAATGTCGTTTTCAGGACAGGTAGACATTGTCTTCTCCTATCAGCGCCGCGAGTTGTTCCCGGGCGCGGAACACACGTATTTTAACGTTCCCCTCGGTTATGCCGAGGATACGCGCTATGTCCTTGTACTTTAGTTCGCCGTATTCACGGAGCACCAGCACGGTTCTCAGATTCTCCGGCAGGTCCTTTAGCGCCGCCTGAGTCTTTTGCCGGGCCTCTTTCCGCAAATACTCTGTCTCACCCGAAACCACCTTCCGCGTGTCCTCACGCAGTGCCCTTTGGTAGACGATTTGTTCCCGCTTTTTCCGCCTGGCGTAATTGAGGGACGCATTTTTTACGACCCGAATCAGCCAAAAAATCGCGTCGTTTGACGACGGGAAAACCATCTTTTTTTCATTCATCTTGATGAATGAATCGTGGACAATGTCCTCAGCAGCTTCGGTCTCTCCGGCTATACGCAGGGAGACCTTGAACAGCAACGGCATTGCCTGGTCATATATTTTTCTAAAATCTGCCTTGTCAGAGGCATCGAGCGCCGTTGGGCGCTCTTCTCCATTATTAGTAAACAAGTACGTTCCCCGTTGGTTACAAAACCAGCTTAGTTTTGCCGCGACCACTCCGTGCCCGAAGGCGTATCCGTAAGGAAAATCCCCTGCTGTTTGAGGCTTTCCCGTATACGGTCCGCTTCTGCATACTTCTTGGCCGCCTTTGCTTCTGCCCGGAGCGCGATGAGCGCCTCGATTTCCTTTTCCCCGATACCACCCGGAACCGTTGTGGAGACCTCCGGCGGGTGGACGTTTTGTTTTTCCGCCGTTCCGATAATGTTGAGGGCCAGGACAGAATCCATCTGAGAAACAAGAGCAATTTTTTCTTCACCCGGGAGGGCTGCGTCTTTTACTGCGGTTTGGAGCACGGAAAGGGCCCTGGGGGCGGCAAGGTCGTTTTCCATTGCCTCCCGGAATGACCCCAGGTACTCCTTTGCCGGGGCCGAGAGGTGTTCCGCCTTCGGAACGGGCCCCTTTGCTGATTCAAGAATTTTCCCCACCCGCTGCACCAGGGCGGCCCTGGACTGCTTTGCGCTCGTCATGGCATCCCAGGAGAAGGTGACCTGGCTGCGGTAATGGGCGCCGAGGAGGAAATACCGGTAATCCAGGGCGTCGTAGCCCGCGTCAATCAGGCTTTTCAGGGTAAGGAAGTTGCCCGAGGACTTTGACATCTTTGCCTGGGACGAATCTTCGTCCTCGTCCTTTTTGTCCCGGGGAATCACGAGAAATTCATTGTGCAGCCAGTAGTGAACCCATTTTTTGCCCGTAGCTCCCTCGGACTGGGCGATCTCGTTGGTGTGGTGCACGGGGATGTGGTCGATTCCGCCGGTGTGGATGTCGAATTCGTCCCCCAGGTATTTCATGCTCATGGCGGAGCACTCGATGTGCCACCCCGGATAGCCCGTGCCCCAGGGGGAATCCCACACAAGGGCCTGGTTCTCGAACTTGCTCTTGGTGAACCAGAGCACAAAGTCCGCGGGGTTCCGTTTGTTTTCGTCAACCTGGATGCGGGCCCCGGCCCGGAGCTTGTCCATGTCCAGGAGGGCCAGCTTCCCGTAACCGGGAAAGGTGGACACGTCGTAGTAGAGGTTCCCCCCGGCCGTGTAGGTGTGCCCTTTTTCCTCGATCCGGCGGATCAGGG
>JAISTZ010000116.1 GCA_031272345.1 Spirochaetaceae bacterium
GCATTTCAAGGGTGTCTTCCTTGTATTTTTTGCCGTCCGCGCCGTGGAAGGTTATCTTGCAATTGTAGATGTTGCCGTCGTTGGGGTCGATTACGCTGCCGCCGCTCCACTCGCCGGCCTTCTTCATCCGCAGACCGTACACCCAGATGGACCCCACGACCTTCCGCTGGTTCACCCTGCCCGGCTCGGGATAGCCCTTGTAGGTTTCCTTGCACTTTGAGGCGATTTCGTCCTGGGATTTCTCGTAAATCGAGAGAATCCTGCCGTAGAGGACGCCCTTTTCCGCGTAAATGTGCCAGCCCGCAGTCTGCTTGCCGGTTTTTTCGTCGATGCTGAGCCAGTAGCCCTCGGCGGGATCCGCTGCGAAACCCAGTCCCCCCGCAATCACCATGACGATGCAAAGGCCGAATAGTTTTTTCATATACAAACTCCTTAGGGTGCCTGATGGGGTTCGAACCCACGACAACTGGATCCACAATCCAGCGCTCTACCACTGAACTACAGGCACCGCGTATCATCAGAATATCACCAAAAATCCCCCCGGTCAAGACGCGGGGGATAAAATTGTGCTACAATGGGGGCACATTTTTCAAGGAGGATTACATGAAAAAAGCGATTTTACTCCCCCGGAAGTTTGTCATCGGACGGGGAGTCATTGGGGAAACCGGGGCCTACGCGGCCATGCTGGGCAAAAGGGCCCTCGTCATCTGGGGGAAGCGGACCAGGGCCGCTGTGGGAGACCGGGTAATCGAGTCCCTCAAGGCCGCAGAGATCGACTATAAGGACGAACACTTCAACGGGGAGTGCACCAAAGAGGAGGCCGCCCGGATAGCAGGAATCGCCGGGGGCAGGGACTGTATTATCGGAATCGGCGGAGGCAAGGTGATCGACTGCGCAAAGGCCGCGGCTATCTCCGCCAAGCTGCCCGTCATGGTCATCCCCACGATTGCCTCCAACGACGCGCCCACCAGCGCGTGCACGGTCTGGTACAACACCGAGGGAGTCTGCGTGGGCTCCGACATCTGGCCCGCAAACCCGGACTACATCCTCGTGGACACGGAAGTCATCGCCCAGGCCCCCATCCGCTACCTCAAAGCCGGAATCGCCGACGCCCTGTCGACCTGGTTCGAGGCGTCGGCTTCGTATGCTTCCAGGGCAAAGACCTTTGCCGGGGGAGCGCCCACCATGACCGCCATGGCCATGGCAAAACTCTGCCACGAGACCCTTATGGAATACGGAGTTGCGGCAATCGAGGCCGCCTGCGCCCACGCGGTAACCCCGGCGCTGGAAAAGGTGGTGGAAGCCTGTGTGCTCCTTTCGGGGATCGGCTGGGAATCCGGGGGCCTTGCAACGGCCCACACCCTGGGGAACGGCCTCCCCATGTTTGAAGAGACCCACAGCTTCATGCACGGCGAGAAGGTCGCCTTCGGAATCCTAACCCAGCTCTGTCTGGACGATTCCGTCCCCCCCTCCCTGGCGGAAGAAACGGCCCGTTTCCTCGCAAAGATGGGGCTCCCGGTCTGCTTCGCGGACCTGAACATGGACAAGGTCTCCCCCGAGCGTCTTAGGGAATGGTCCCAGAAATTCACGGGCAAACGCTCCCTGGTGCACAACCACACCTTCGAGGTGACCGCGGGGGATCTCTACGACGCCATGCTGGCTGCGGACGCATTGGGCAGACGGATAAAAGCAACGCCCGTTTGAGACTGGCAGTTCATCCCCTGGTTGACCGCCGGGAAATCAGGGCTATCGCCGAAATACCGAAGGCAACCGCAAAGGCCGCCAGGATTGTCCCCAGGCACAGGGCGCTCCCCAGGCCCGTGAGGGAATAGATCGCCGCCCCCACGGCGAATTGCACGGCCCCGATCACCGGGTAGGCGATGCAGGTGACCCCTGGGGGCACGAAGATCCAGAAGAGCTTGAAAAATGTGGAGGTCTGGGCCATGCGGAAATGCCAGGCTATGAGCGCGGCGGCCATGAGGATGACCGCGAAGACCAGGGGACGGGCGATGCGGGTGTAGAGCTCGTGCATGTAGACCTCGGCGGAAAACCCGTAGACCGGCGCCAGGGGCAGGAACTGGAAGAGCGAATACAGGGGCACGGAGGTTCTGGTGCAGTCGACTATGAGGAGGAGGTCCTCGTAGGGAAGGCCCAGGAAGATGAAGGACGGCGCGCCCTCCGCGGAATTTTCGGGAAAGATGAATGTGGGCCTTACGGCCTTGCCCTCCGTTGCCGGGTCAACCCCCTCGAGCATGACGTAGGCCACGCTTTTTCCCCGGAGGGCGCCCCCCAGGGCGTTCCGGGTGTCCGAATCCAGGTCCGATACGGGCTGGGCGAACACCTTGGCAAAGGGGGCGGTGAAGGCCCTCTCCAGTTCACCGGAGGAATCATAGGACGACACGGACAGATTCCGCAAAAAGAGCACCGCCCCCCCGGTGCCTTTTACGGGGACCATCCCCTTTATGAACACCATGTCCCTGCCCCCGTCCGGGCGGCGGTAGGAAAAATACACGGTATCCAGGTTGTTGAAGAGCTCCAGGTCGGGCAGCTCGTCCAAAAAGAAGTACCTGTCCCTGGTCCGCTGGAAGGCGATGTTCAGGTAATGGGCCACATCCGGGTCGTTGGGGTGATCCCGTTGCAGGTCCGTAAAAAGATAGTAGGCCCGGAGGTAGTTTTTTTCCATGAGGGCGCTGTAGCCCTCCCGTTTTTTTGCGAACAGGGCCCCGGCTTCCTTGTCCGTGAAGGGTTCCGGGGAAGAGAGGCGGTTCCATGCCAGGGATGCCAGGCGCTTGGCCCTGGCGTAGTTCGGGTCCCGCTCGGAGGTTGACTCAAGGACGGCCCAGGCGTAGAAATGGGCGTCAAACCAGGCGCCCCGCCCGTAGGCATCCTCGGCCATGCGCACCAGGTCGAAGGAGGTGTATGCCCCCCCCTCCAGGGAGATTGCGGGAGGGCCGTCTTCCGCGGGCCGCGCCGCCTGGGTCCGGCGGCTGTCCGCCGTCTCGTATTCAGCCCTGGCAAAGAGATCCTGGACCTCCGGATTTTCCGGGGCGATTTCCTGGGCCTTCAGGATGTATTTTTCCGCGAGGAAATACTCCTCCCCGGCAAGGTATTTTTTGGTGAGGCCGATATATTCGGTGAGCCGGGCGTTCCGGCTGATCTTCTGCTCCTGGATCCGCCGGAACAGGGGCCGCCCGATTTCCTCAGCCCCAAAGAGGATGCCCGTGCAGAGGACCACGCAGACTATCGTCTCCTGAAAAGCTTTGACGATGGACGGGGAAAGGCGGAGGATGTAGGCGCGGTCCCTTTTGCCGAAGGCGTTTGCCGCGCCGCAGAGAAATCCGGCGCAGAGTATGGCCGGAAGGAATTCGATGAAGATCAGGAAAGAACCGGCAACCCGGTAGGCCGATGCGCCGCCGTAGGGCAGGTCCGGAGGTTTGACGAGGAAAAATCCTGCCCCAAAGGATGCGGCAGCCGAGAGAATCAGGTAGATGAAAAGGAGCCGGAGGATATACTTCACGGTTCACCGGCCTCCCCGTTTTTTTCCCTGGAGGTGAGGACCGTGCACACGATACCCGTGATGGTGATGGTGAGCGCCAGGATGAGGTTCCATGCCGCCAGGAGCACACCCGAAGCCGCGCCGTTTTCCAGCCCGAAAGGGTCCGGCCCGCCGGAGGCGAGCATGGAGCCCAAAACCCGTTGCAGGAAGAGCTTGTTCAGCCAGACAACGCAGAAGAAAACGCCCACCATGATTACGGCGTTCTTGAGGGACCAGCTCCCCATCCTGGAGAGGGCGCTTATGGCCGCCAGGGGAAGGCAGATGGACGCGAAAATGAGCCAGGAACGGCGGCCCCCCCTCCAGGCCCGTTCCCCGATCTGATGGAAGAACAGAATTTCCTTCCCCAGGGCGGACATGAAGGGGGGAATCTCCATAGAATCCGCCACGAGGACATCGGAAAAGGGAGGCCGCCGCAGGTTTCCGCTGTCCACGGAGCGCAGGACAACCGGTTCGCCCGCCGCCTCGGAGGTGCGGAGGAAAATGCCCCCCGAAGGGTCACCGGGGGAGGTAAGAAAGAAGACCCCGTT
>JAISTZ010000119.1 GCA_031272345.1 Spirochaetaceae bacterium
CACGGGGGGGCCGGCTCGTCCAGGCCCCGGATAGAGCTTTCGGTGCTCAATCCCATCTATCCGGAGGACTTTGTCGCATACACGGAAACCGGCAGGATTATCCCCACCACCCTGTCGGCCTTTTCAGCCAGGGCAAGGGCGATGATTCAGGAGGAAATCGACAAACGGGGGGGCACGGGGGATTTCTACAGGGGTCACATGGCCCGCATCAAGGGCGTCAACTAGGAAGGTGATATGAACAAAAACAAGGACTGTCCCTCCGGGGACGGGCTGCCCCCGGATGGGGCCTACGTGCGGCCCCCCTGGGACGATTATTTTATGGAAATCTGCCGCACCGTGGCAAAACGCGCCACCTGCGACAGGGGCCGCTCGGGCTGTGTCATCACCAGGGACAACCGGCTCCTGGTTACGGGCTACGTGGGGTCCCCGGCGGGGCTCCCCCACTGCGACGACGTGGGCCACAGCCTCAAAAAGCTCATCCACGAGGACGGAACCGTCACCACCCACTGCACCAGGACCGTCCACGCGGAACAGAACGCCATCTGCCAGGCCGCAAAAAACGGCATTTCCATCGACGGGGGCACCCTCTACTGCAAGATGACCCCCTGCCGCACCTGCGCCATGCTGATAATCAACTGCGGAATCAAGCGGGTGGTGGCGGAAAAACGCTACCACGACAGCGCCGACACCATGGAGCTGTTCCAGGCCGCGGGCATAGAGATTGTGCACCAAAGCGACGCGGTGGAGCGCTACGATACGCCCCAGTAAGAATTTACGCGCGCTTTTTTACTTCACCCTCGATCCAGGCGTAGGTGCTCCTCATGCCGTCAATCTGTTTGGCCGTGGGCCGCCAGCCGAGGGCCTTGAGGATATAACTGTTTTCGGAACTCCTGCCCCTGACCCCCAGGGGCCCCTGGATGTGCTTTATTGAAAGCTTCTTTCCGGCAATGTCCATGGCCATGTTCGCGAGCCCGTTTATTGAGATGAGTTCATCGGAACCGATGTTGACCGGCCCGCTCACCTTCGACTCCATAAGGCGGCGGATTCCTTCGAGACATTCGTCAATGTAGAGGAACGTCCGGGTCTGTTCCCCGTCCCCCCACACTTCGATTTCGCCCCCGCCGGGGGCTTCCGCAACCTTGCGGCACATTGCGGCGGGGGCCATTTCTTTGCCCCCCTCCCAGGTTCCGTAGGGGCCGAAGATGTTGTGGAACCTCGCTATGTGTATGTCCATGTTGTAATTACGCATGAACGAAAGATACATCCGCTCGCTGAACAGCTTTTCCCAGCCGTACTCGCTGTCCGGACCGGCGGGGTATGCGTCTGTTTCCCGCAGCCCGGGATTGTCCGTTTCTGTTTGTATGACCGCGGGATAGATGCACGCGCTTGAGGAGTAAAATATCTTTTTGATGCCCCTTTCACGGGCAACCGCGGCCATGTTCAAATTTATTGTGGCGGAATTGTGCATGACATCCGCGTCATGCTCGCCGGTAAATATGTACCCCGCCCCGCCCATGTCCGCGGCAAGCTGGTATAGCTCGTCAAAGGTTGTGTCCGAGGTTATTTTTCTGCAAAAGGCCTGTTCCCGTAAATCCCCCAGGATAAACTCATCCGCGTCTGTGGCCTTGTGTTCATGGTTTTTTATGTCCACCCCGCGCACAAAATAGCCCTCGTTCTTTAAGCGTGTCACCAGGTGTCCCCCGATGAAGCCGCCCGCCCCGCACACCAGGGCCTTTTTTTGTTCCGGTCGATATGCACACATTGTTCCGCTCCTGCCTGCCGATAGTATAGATGAAGATAGCCCGCAGGACGAGTCCTGTCAATGGGGGGCGCGAAAAGTCCGCGGAAATTCTTCGGGCGCCGGCTTTATTGCCGGTAATCCCCCTGGTAACAAAATACGTCTGAAATTGATATAATAAGCAGGGGCCCTTCTAAAGTTTTTGCCCCATAGGAGCGCCATGAAAACCTTACGTCGTATTTTATTCACTTCCCCGGTGCGGGCCCTCTGGCTGTGCGCGATTCTTCTTGTTTCCTGCGCCACCGCCGCCAGGGGACCCCTCGAGCAGGACCCGGCGGTCCGCAGCGGCGTCCTTGCCAACGGTCTTACCTACCGGATCCTCCGGAACACCCAGCCCGGGAACCGGCTCTTTTTGCGCCTGGTGGTGAAGGCCGGGTCCGTCCTTGAGGACGACGACCAGCGGGGCCTGGCCCACCTGGTGGAGCACATGGCCTTCAAAAACACCGCCCACTTTGCGGAAAACGAGCTCATCAAATACTTCGAGTCCATCGGCATGGCCTTTGGGCCCGACGTGAACGCCTACACCTCCTACGACCAGACGGTCTACATGCTGGAAATCCCCGCGGACAGCGGGGAAGCCCTCGACACGGCCCTCACGGTGATCGGGGACTGGGCCTGGGGAGTCACCTTTGAGGAGGAGGCCCTCCAAAAGGAGCGGGACGTGGTGATCGAAGAATGGCGGCTGGACCGGGGGTTTTCAGGCCGGGTGCAGGACGCGATTCTCCCCTTCCTGTTCCAGGGGTCCCGCTACGCCGACAGGGCGACCATCGGAGTCCCTGAGGTCATCAAGAACGCCCCCAGGGAGCGGATCGTCGACTTTTACGAAACCTGGTACAGGACCAACCTCCTCACGGTGCTCATCGTGGGGGACGCGGACCCCGATGTCATCGAGGGGGCGGTCAGGGAGAAACTGTCGGAGATTCCGGAGGATTCGGCGATTCACCGGAAAAAAGCCGCCCGGCCCGAATACCCCGTCCCCCTTTCCAGGGACGAGGCCGCCCTGGTCATCACCGACCCGGAAAGCCCCTACCCCATGGCGCAGCTCTACGAATTTTTCCCCGCCCGGCCCGTGCGTTCCAGGGGGGACTTCAAAAACCGGCTCCTCCGGCAGGTCGCCTCGGACATCCTGGGCGAGCGGCTCAACGAGCGGGCCGAACAGGGGGCGCCCTTCCTCCGGGCAGGGAGCTCCTTCTACCACCTGATCCGCCCCCTGTGGGCCGGGAGCACGGCCTTCATCCCCAGGGAGGGGCAGTTCGAGGGGGCCTTCAAGGCCGTGCTGGACGAGATGGACCGGTTCAGGGCCTTCGGTGTCACCCAGGGGGAGCTGGATCGGCAGAAGCAGAACCAGCTCGCCTGGGCGGACCAGGCCTGGCAGAACCGGGACAAGACCGAGTCCTCCGCCCTCATCGGGGCCCTCATCGGGAGCGAGCTCTACGGCGAACCCTTCCTCTCGCCGGAGGCCCGGCACGAGCTTGTGGGGAGCCTCATCGGGGAAATTTCCGTCAAGGAGGTAAACAGGACGATCGCGTCCTACTTCGGGAGCCGGGGAAAATTCCTCATCGTCACCGCCCCGGAGGACTCTCCCCTCCCCCCGGCCGCCGAAATCGAGGACCTGTGGAAGAACTACCGCAGCAAGACGCCCCTTGCCCCGCCCCAGGATGACGGCCACGGCCGTCCCCTCTTTTCGCCCTCCCCGGACTTTGCCCCCGGCAAAGTCGTCTCGGAGGAATCCTTTTCCCTGGGCGCGGGGGATTCCCCCAGGACCGTCACGGTCTTCACCCTGTCC
>JAISTZ010000133.1 GCA_031272345.1 Spirochaetaceae bacterium
TTTCTGGACACGGCCGGGGCAAAGCGCCGCGCCCAGGCGGTCATCACCTCACCGGCGGCGGGGGATTCGCCCCTTACGTCGCCCCTGCACGGCGCGGCCCCCGCGATCAAAGCCGGGGACTTCCGGGCCGCCTGGCTCGCCGTGCTCTCGGACCTGGCCTGCGCGTCCCAGCGGGGGCTCTGCGAGCGGTTCGACGGGTCCATCGGCGCGGGAACCGTGCTCTTTCCCTTCGGCGGGTCCCGGCAGGGAACCCCGGAGGCGGGCATGGCGGCAAAGCTCCCGGCGCTGCCACCCAGGGAGGCGTCCACCGCCAGCCTCATGGCCCACGGGTACGCCCCGGAGGTGAGCGCCTGGAGCCCCTGGCACGGAGCCCAGGCTGCGGTGGTCCTCTCCCTGGCAAAAATCGCGGCCCTCGGGGGGGACGCCCTGTCATCCTGGCTCTCATTCCAGGAATACTTCCCCAAAACCGCCTCCCCGGAAGCCTGGGGACTGCCCCTGGCGGCCCTCCTGGGAGCGTTGGAAGCCCAAATCGGCGCCGGATGCGCCGCCATCGGCGGCAAGGACAGCATGTCCGGCTCCTTCGGGGACCTTGCGGTTCCCCCTACCCTGGTCTCCTTCGCTGTCGCCGTGGAAGACGCCGGGAAGGTGCGGGGCGGGGCCTTCACCGGCCCGGGGAAGAACGTGTTCCTCCTCCAGACCCCGCTCACGGCGTCCCTTGCCCCGGACTACGGGGCCTTCCGGCAGAACATGGGGGCCCTCTACGGCCTCGGGGACGCAATCACCGCGGCCTATCCCGTGGAGCGGGGCGGCGCGGCGGAGGCCCTCTCCAAGATGGCCTTCGGGAACAGGGTCGGCCTTGTCTGCGCCCTCCCCTGGGACGGGGCCGGCCTCTTCACGCCCCGGTACGGGTCGCTCCTGGTGGAGACATCCCTGACCGAAGACGCCCTTGCCGCTGCGGGATTCGCGCCGGGCACGGTGCAGCTTCTGGGCCGCACAACAGCGGAGGAATCAATCACGGTGGAGTGGGCGGCGGGGAAATTCACCCTCCCCCTGGACGAGGCCCTCGCCGCCTGGGAGAAACCCCTGTCGGAGGTGTTCCCGGCGGTTTCGGGGGCCCCGGAGGACAAAACCCGTGAACCAAAGGAAAGAACCGGCTTCCGGGACAACCCCAATCCCCCGCGCCATTCGGCAACCCGGTCGGCAAGGCCCCGGGTCCTCATCCCGGTGTTTGCGGGCACGAACTGCGAGTACGACACGGAGCGGGCCTTCCTGCTTGCCGGGGCCGAGACCGATGTGTTCGTGTTCAGGAACAACACCCCCCATGCCCTCTCGGAATCCCTGGGGGAATTCGCCCGGCGCATTTCCTGCGCGCAAATTTTGGCCCTTCCGGGCGGATTTTCCGCCGGGGACGAGCCCGACGGTTCGGGCAAGTACATCGCCAACGTGCTCCGGGAAGGGCGGGTGAGGGACGCAACCCTCTCCCTGCTCAAAAACCGGGACGGCCTCATCCTGGGGATCTGCAACGGCTTCCAGGCCCTCGTCAAGACCGGCCTTGTTCCCTACGGGGACATCCTGGAGCCCTCCCCGGACATGCCCACCCTCACGTTCAACAGGGTGGGGCGGCACATCTCCCGGATCGTCCGCACCCGCATGGCGTCGTCAAGGTCACCCTGGGCTCAGGACGAGTCGGTCCTGGCAGGGGTGACTCACCTGCTCCCGGTCTCCCACGGGGAGGGCCGGCTCATCGTCGGTCCGTCTGAGGCGGCGCGGCTCTTTGCGGCCGGGCAGGTCTTTGCCCGGTATGCGGGCCCCCGCGGGGAGGGGGCGTCCTCGGAGCCGGACAACCCCAACGGGTCCGCCTTCGCCATAGAGGGACTCACCAGCCCCTGCGGGCGGGTGCTCGGCAAGATGGGACACAGCGAGCGGCTCATCGGCGGGAGGGGGGCGAATCTGCTCAAGAACATCCCCGAAGGGCCCGGCGAAAGCAAGACCCAGAACATCTTTGCCGCCGGGGTGCGGTATTTTTCCTGATACAAAGCGTCGGCTTTTTCAGCGCGTCCCTACCCGGTACGAGGTGATTCCGTCGTCCATGCCCCTGGAAATCACGCCCGCTTCCGCCAGATAGTCCAGGTGGGCGAGGGCCTCCCCAAAGGCGAACCATTTTTGCGCAAGGGGAAAATCCTGCCAGCTCTTTGCCCGGATAGACCAGGTGAGCCTGGACGCCACGGTGTAGGCGTTTACCCCCGGGTCTTCGGTGAGGATTTTGACGGTCTCCTCAAGGCGGAATTTGTGGTGGGCAAGGAGCTCGTCGATCCGGGTGTTCATGGGGCAGTGACATTCCCGGTGCCCGGGGAGCGGGACCGCCACATCGTAGGCCCTGATTTTGCGCAGGCTGTCCAGGTAGCTTTTTAGGGCATTCGGCATCCCCGGCCAGCTCGTGATGTTCGGGGTGATGCCGAAGAGCACGTGGTCCCCCAGGACCATGAGTTTCTCCTCCGGCTCGTAGAGGCATATATGCCCCGGTGTGTGCCCCGGGGTGAACAGGCAGAGGAAATTCCGCTCCCCCACGGTGATTGTGTCGCCCTCGTTTACCGGGGTGATTGGGTAGGGTTTTACCGCAACCAGGGACGTGGAGGGGTTGGTCATAAAGGCCCGGTTGAACTCCTCCGGGGGGAAGCCCTCCCGCAAATACCGCCCGGTGACATACTTCGCGTAGCCGTCGTTGGCGTACCAGCGCATTTCGATAAAAGCTTTGTCCACCGCGCCCATGATCACCCTGGATGCGCCCCGGATAATCTGCCCGGCCAGGCCCGAATGGTCCGCGTGCAAATGGGTGACAAAAACGTCGGTCCTTTCCATGTCGAGGTTGAGCTCCCGGATTCCCGCCGAGAGGTCCTCCATGCACTCCTTCTGGTTGAACCCCGTGTCGACCAACAGGTTCCGCTCCTTCCCCAGGAACACGTAGGTGTTCAAATCTTTGAGGGGGTTGCCCACGAGCCGGATTTTTATGGCAAAAAGATTATGCCCAAGTTCGTGTACCATGGGACTCATAGGAGTGATTATACCGCAAAGGGGCTGCGGAGGCAAATGAAGCGGGAACCGGAAATGGGGAATAGGTTATTCTGAAAAGGTAGTGAAATATGAGGAAGGAGGGCCTAATATTAAAGTGCGCTGCCATAGGAGGTTTCCATTCCCTATTCCCCATTCCCGGTCCCCGCTTGTTGTTGTCTTCCTAGTCGATAAACCTCTTCGTATACACATACCTCGAAAGGAAGTATTCGTTCTGCCACACACCGTCGCCCCGTTTGCCCAGCTCGCTTATGACGATACCCGGACTGGTGGAGCTCCCCTTGACGGCGGCCGACTGGACGGCAATGGACACCGCGTGGATCACCTGGGAACCCCGCAGCTCCCCGGTGTCGCTCTTTTTGTAGAGAATCGCCACGTGGTCCAGCTTGGTTCCCCCCGGGGTGGACACGAACACCAGCACGTCCCCGGGCTGGGCGTCCTTGAAGTCGATCTTGGTCCCGATACTCGCGTAGCCCGAGGAAGACGTGGACAGGGGCATCTGCGCCGCAAGGGTGTAGATGTAATTGACGAACCCGGAGCAGTCGAAGCTGTTGGGGATCTTCGGGGGGCTCTCGTAGGGCCTGGCGCCGATGTACTTTTCAGCTTCCGCAAGGATGGCCTGTCTGATGGCGCTCCCGCCGCCGCCTTTGGAGACGCCGGATGCGGAGTCCGCGCCGGTCTTGGCCGCGGCCGCCGTTGCGCCAGTGTCCGCCTTGCCCCCGGCCGCGCCCGCAGACGCCGTTGCGCCCGTGTCCGCCTTGCCCCCGGTGCGCCCGCCCGGAGTGGACGCCGTCGCGCCCGTGTCGTCCTTGCCCCCGGCGCGTCCGCCCGAAGCCGTTGCCGGGCCGCCCTCGTCATCCCTGCCGCCGGATCTTCCGCCTGGAGCGGGCCCCGTG
>JAISTZ010000003.1 GCA_031272345.1 Spirochaetaceae bacterium
GGCATCGTGTCCAGCGTGTTCGCGGCCCTGGGGTTCATCAAGAACAACATCGTCCCGGAGCGCACCATCAAGCTGCTCTTTGTGGCGGATGAGGAAAACGGCTCAACCTACGGGATTCAATACCTCCTGGCCCATCATTCGCTTTTTCAGAAGGACGACCTCATCATCGTGCCCGACGGGGGCGACCCCAGGGGTGAAACCATCGAGGTGGCGGAGAAGAACGTCCTCTGGCTCAAGGTCACCACCACGGGGGCGCAGGCCCACGGGTCCCGCCCGGACGAGGGCAGGAACGCCTTTGTGGCCGCCTGCGATCTGGCCCTTTCCCTGCACGATCTGGAGAATCACTTTTCCAAGACCGACCCCCTCTTTTCACCCCCCCGGTCAACCTTTCAGCCCACAAAAAAAGAGGCGAACATCCCGAACATCAACACCATCCCCGGGGAGGACGTGTTTTACATGGACTGCCGGATTCTCCCCGTCTATTCCATAGACCAGGTCCTCCCGGAGGTAAGGGAGCGGATTTCGTTAATAGAAAAAAAATACGGAGTCCAGGTTGACTTCCAGGCGGTGCAGTCGGAGAGCTCCCCGGGGACTCCCCCGGACGCGCCGGTGGTGGACGCCCTGCGGAGGGCCGTCAGGAAGGTCTACGGCATCGACGCCAGGCCCATCGGGGTCGGCGGGGGCACCGTGGGGGCCCACCTGCGGAAGGCCGGGTTCCACGCCGCCGTGTGGAGCCGGATCGACGACTGCGCCCATCAGCCGAATGAGTATTGCAAAATAGAGAATATGGCCGGTGACGCGGCGGTGTTCGCCGCGATCGCGTCGGAAAAATAGCACAACAGGAGGCCCACGGTGAGCAAACACACCCAAACCATCAAGGACAATCAGAACGAGATCGCCCGCATCGGGAAGGACTATCAGGCTGTGGAAGCGGATATTGGCCGGGTACTGGTTACGGAGACGGATTTTTCCGTGTTTTCCCCCGAAGCCGCCGGGGATGTCAAGACCTGGGAGGCCCTCAAGGCTGAGATAGCCGGTTGCGAAGGAACCATCGCCGTGATTAAGGCCCAGATGGAAACCCAAAAGGATTCGTCCGCCAAAATCGCCGCCCTCAGGAAGACCCTGAAGGAGCAGAATTCCGCCCTCTCCGCCCAGTACGAAGCCCTGGGGCTCGCCCTGGCGGATTCCGGCGGCGATTCCCTGGGGGACTCCGGCTTTCAGGGGGAAGTCTCCAGGGTCAGGGAGAAAATCGCCGCCGCAGAAGAATCCCTCGGTGCAAAGCGGGGGAAGGGCGGGTTCTTTTCGGCCATCAAGGATACCCTGGACCGCACTACCAGGAAGGCCGGCCTCACGTCCCTCAGGGACCGGCTGAAAAAACTCCTCGTCCAGGGGGGAAGCGCGGCGATGCAGGACGAGGGGCTCAGGGAGCTTGAGCACAAGAACCGGCTCCCCGAAGCCGTGGACAGGGTCTACAGGACCTGCGCCGAGATGTACCGGGAATACACGGCCCTCCAGACGGAGCTCGCCGAAGAGGAGTCCCGGTACGGGGCCGCCGGGGAGGCCATAAAAAAAGCCGGGCCCCCGTCCCAAAAATTGATTCCCGGAAGCCTCAAAATCCGGAATCTCCAGGCGGAAATCCGCAAAAAGACCATCGACGAAACCATCGTCCTTGCCAGGGCGGGGAACCGCTACGCCGAAAGCGTCCTCGGGGAAGAAGGGGGCAAGGCCGAAGGGGCCGATTTCGCCCTTCCCAAGGGGGCGGAAAATAAGTTTCAGCCCATGCTGAAGCGCCTGGGGCTCCTCCAAAAGGACATCGACCGGTGCGGCAGGAACATCGAGGACGCCCAGCGGGAAATCCGAATCGAGGAGCTCACCCGGTCGATCGAAACCATCAAGTCCCAGGCGGAGGGTCAGGCGCGGCGGATAGCAAAGCTCACCGAAGAAAAAAACCAGAACGAGGAAGAAATCAAGGCCCTCTCCGCCGCCCTTGAGGAGCTCATGGCCCAGGGATGAAAAAAAAGGCCCTGTTCCGGGCAGGCGCGGTCCTCCTGCTTTGCGCCGCGTCCTTCGGGTTCTACACCGCGTCCCTCAGGCGGCCCGCCCCGGGCCCCCTTTCCTCCGGCGAGGAAGCCCTCCTTGCGGCGGCCCTCGCTCCCTGGGAGGAGGGAGTCCTCTCCCCCCTGCCGTACCCGGTCATTCCCAAGGAGTTCTCCCTTGCCTGCCGGAGCGTCATCGTGTTCGACCCCCGGAACGGCTGCGTGGTCTACGAAAAAAACGCCGACGAGGTGATCCCCCCGGCGTCCCTTGCAAAGCTCGTCACCATGTACGTCCTCTTCCAGGACATGGCGGCCGGGGCAATCACCCTGGACGACCCGGTCCCCCTGCCCCCGGAATCCTGGGCCGTGAACGCGCCCCCGGGGTCCTCCCTCATGTTCCTCTCCCCGGACGACCGGGTGACGGTCCGGGATCTCCTTGCGGGCATGGCGGTCCCCAGCGGGAACGACGCCGCCGTTGCGGCCGCGTACTTTGCCGCCGGGTCCGTGGGGGACTTCTGCCGCAGGATGAACACCGAGATGGCCGCCCTGGGATTGACCGCCACGCGCTTCGTGGACCCCTCCGGGTACAGCGAGCTCAATCAGACCACGGCGCGGGAATTCGCGGCCTTCCTGCGGGTCTACCTGCAAAAGTACGGCTATGGCCCGGACGAGGGGGGCGGCTTTCCCGGAGCCCTGGGGGAATTTCACTCCCGCAGGGAGATGACCCACCGGGGAAGGGTCCTCAGGTCCACCAACACCGCCCTCCAGGGGATTCCCGGGTGCGACGGCGTCAAGACCGGGTACATCCCCGAATCGGGCTACAACCTGGCCCTCACGGTGAGGCGGGGGAACACCAGGCTGGCGGCGGTGCTCCTGGGCGGGCCCGGCGCCACCCGTGACGAGGGGAACCGCCTGCGCCTGGCGGACGCGGGGGAGATCACCCGCTGGGTCTTCGGCGCCTTCGCGTCCAGGCCGCCGGAGCCCCCCGTCTCCTTCCCCGTGGCCGTGCTCGGGGGCGGGGTAAACGCCCTCAACCTGGTGAGCGCCTGTGAGCGCTACCTCACCGTGCCCGCCCTGGCGGACCTGCCCCCGGAGGACCTTGCCGGGGCTGTGGAGGTGCGCTACGAGGTCCCCCGGTACCTGAAGGCCCCCCTTGCCGCGGGAACGCCCTGCGGGAGGGCGGTCTTTTCCCTCCGGGGGGTCACCTTGCAGGAGATTCCCCTGGTTACGGACCGGGAAGCCGCGGCGGGGAATCCGGCGAAACGCGCCCTGGACGCCCTGGCGGCTCTTTTCCTGTAAATTCCGCCGGGCAGGGAATTTTTCACATTTTTGCGTTTTTAAGGTTGACGGCGGTCAATTTCTATGATAGGATAGGATAAAGTTACTTATATTGTGAGAAAGCCATGCAATACTTTGATACTCACGCCCATATAGGGCTTATTTATGATGACCCCATTGAGCGGCTCCGCGTTATTCAGGAGGCCAAACTCGCGCGGGTTACCCGTATCGTGAGCATCTGCAACAACCTCCACGATTTTCCTTCGGTCTACGAGACCCTGAAGTCGGTCCCCGGGGTGTACCACGCCGCGGGGGTGGCCCCCTCGGAGGTGAACGCCCCGGGCAGGAACTGGGTGCAGACCATAGAGGAGCGCCTCAAGCTGCCCAATGTGATCGCCGTGGGCGAAACCGGCCTGGACTACCACCACAAATACGGGGACAAGCGGTCCCAGATAGAGCTCTTCATCACCCAGTTGGAGATCGCCGAGCACTGCAACAGGCCCGTGATCATCCACAACAGGGACGCCGGCAAGGACGTGCTGGACATCCTCTTCGAGCGGATGCCCTCGGCGGGGGCGGTGTTCCACTGCTATTCCGAAGACGCCGAATACGCCAAGCGGGCGGAATCCCTGGGGGTGTACTTCTCCTTCGCGGGGAACCTCACCTACAGGAACGCCCGGAACCTCCACGAGACCGTGCTCAACATCCCCATCGACCGCATCCTGATCGAGTCCGAGAGTCCCTTCATGGTGCCCGCCGAATACCGGGGCAAGCGGAACATGCCCGCCTACGTGCCCTCAACGGTGCGGTTCCTGGCGGAACTCCTCGACATGGATATGGAAGAACTCTCCGCCCAGCTCTGGAAAAACAGTTGCGCCTTCTTCTCCCTGCCTGAATAGTCCCATGGCCGGGCGGGATTCTTTATATCACCCTGTTTCTATCGGCAATCTAAGGATTGACGGGAATCTCTTCCTTGCACCCGTGGCGGGCTATTCGGACAGGGCCTTCAGGTTCCTCTGCCGGGAGGGGGGGGCCGACTTTTCCTACACCGAGATGGTCTCCGCGGAGGCCCTGGCGCGGGGGTCAGAAAAGACCGCCCTGCTCCTGAAGCGGGCCCACAACGAGGCCGCCTACGGGGTGCAGCTCTTCGGGGGGAACCCTGAGGTGATGGCCCTGGGGGCCCGTCTGGTCTGTGAACGATATTCCCCCTCCCTCATCGACATAAACGCGGGGTGTCCGGTCCAAAAAATCGTCAAGACCGGGGCGGGGTCCGCACTCACCAGGGAACCCCGGCGGCTCTTTGAGGTAACCCGCGCCGTGGTCCGGGCCGTGTCCCCCCTCCCGGTGACGGTGAAAATCCGCTCCGGCTGGGACGCCTCCAGCCTCACCTGGAAGGAGGCCCTCGCCGCCGCAGTCGAAGCCGGGGCCGCCGCGGTCACCGTGCACCCCAGGACCCGCGCCCAGGGCTACGAGGGCCCCTCCGACTGGGGGATCCTCGCGGGGGCCGTGGAGCTCGCAGCCGGGCGGATTCCCCTGTTCGGGTCCGGGGACGTGTTCTCCCCGGAGGACGCCCGCAGGATGCTCTCGGAAACCGGGGTGGACGCGGTGTTTTTTGCCAGGGGCGCCCTGGGGAACCCCTTCGTGTTTGAGGAAACCCGGTCGCTCCTGGCGCATGGAAGCTGGGAGCCGGTCCCGGCGGAACGGCGGATTCAGGCGGGACTGCGGGAACTGGACTTCCTCATCGAGGACAAGGGGGAATACACCGCGTGCAGGGAGATGCGGAAACGGTTCTGCGCCTACACCAGGGGCATGAAGGACGCCGCCGGCCTCAGGCGGGCCGTCGTGGCGGCGGAAACCCCGGAGGATTACCGGCGGATCTTCAGCGCCTTATGATGCGCCGTTTATACAGTTTCTGCTACAGGCTCGCTGTAGGCCCATCCTGCCCCTCCCCCAGAATCACCCCACGGACCCGCAGCAAGGTTTACCGCAACGGCGACGAAGGCGCACGAAGGAGGACTCGTCGCAAAGCCCCAGTGTCCTGCTCGGAAGGCAATCACGCCGCCGCATTAGCTCGGGCAGGGCAGTGCACTTTACTGTTTAGTGCGCCTCTCTCGGAGGGATACCCCCGACAACAAAACCTCTATCTTGCAAAAATTCTTCCTTAATTTTCGTAAAAATTTTCGCATTTTCAAAAAATATATTCAGTTCATTATAATTTCTAAAGATAAATTCTTCTTTTATTTTTATAAAAGGACTTTTATTTACTTCTTTATTAAATTTATCGTGCTGATTAGAAATGATGAACATTTTTATCTTGAGTTTATGTATTTGATACAAATGTAATAGTCCTTCTGTAATATCGCCGGTATGGTCAACTTCAAAAGCATGAGTCGGATAACCTTCTTCATCAAACCATATCACATCAACAGATTTAATTGTATCCTGGCTTAAAGCAGGGATCGAACCTACAGGGATATTTGCTTCAGAACATAACTCGCCTAATGTTTTACCGAAAATCGTGTTTCTACCTTTATCACGTTCCGCAACGTATGTCCGATAAC
>JAISTZ010000013.1 GCA_031272345.1 Spirochaetaceae bacterium
CCCCCGACGGGGCGGTTTCCCCAAAGAGGCGCTCAATGCCCGTCACCGGGACGAAGGTTGCCGTCACGGTAACCGCAAAGTTTTTGACAAAGTCCTGCCCCTTGGCAAGGCCGTTTGCAATCCGCGCGGTGATAACCGCCGTGCCCGCCCCCAACGCCGTAAAGGCGCTCCCGGTGACGGCCGCCCCGGTGGTTCCGGCGTCGGAGACGGCCCACGAAACCGCCCGGTTCGTGGCGTCCCCCGGCACGATAACCGGGGCCAGTGTGAGGGGTTCGCCCGCGGCCGCCCCGTCCGTATGCCCGTAATGTCCCTCACCGGCACGAAGGAGCGGTCCTCAAGGTAGTCCCGCAGGGTGTAGAGATCGCACCCCGGAATGAGGCCCGTGATGAGCAGGAAAAGGGCCGCGAGGCAGAACCGCCCCCGGGGCCGGCTAGTCAGACCCTTGTGTGTGTGCATGTGTAGATGTGATGTGTGTGTGGTGGGTAATTTTTTTGTCCTTCTGTTCATCCATCACACCAATCCTTCTTCCACCGCTCTACCGGAAAAACGCTCCATAAGTGTAGCACGAAAAAAGGGTTGTGTCAAGCGGAAATGTCCTGCGTGGTTGAATTTGGCATTGATGCTGAGGCACACGCGTGTTGATTTTTTTTGAAGAAAGCGCTATACTGTTGTAGTGGATAATGAGCAGTATTGATTTGGTAAAAACCTGGCTAGGAGGCTGAGTATGGGACAGTTGTTCGCCGGTATAACATTGCTTATCATTAGCGCGGGATTATTCCTCCTCGCGCAAGTCATTAGAAAAGGCGGCCGCCGGTCCGCCGAAAAATAGTTTCTGTAACGTACCCAACCCTTCCTTGGAGGGCGCCGCCGGGTGAATCACCACGCCCTTCCGCTCCATCCCCCGGAACCAGGTCTCCTGGCGCTTGGCGAACCGGCCGATTTCCACGGCAAGGGTCCGGGAGAGGGTCTCCCTGTCCGGGATTTTCCCCTGCAAAAACCGGGCGATCTGGCGGTATTCCAGCCCCAGCCGCTCCAGGCGCTCCCAGGTCACCCCGCCCCGGTGCAGTCCCTCCACCTCATCTATCATCCCGGCCTTAAAGCGCGCCTCCAGCCGCAGGGCAATCCGCTGCCGCAGAACCTCCCTGGGAAAGAACAGCCCCAGGACAAGGGGCGCGATTTCGGGCCGGGGAATCCTGGGCCGGGCGTTGTCCCTGAGGGCCGTCGCGATTTCGATGGCCCGGATCAACTGGCCGCGCTCCCTGGTGTCGGTGGTGTTGTGGAGCTTCCCCTTTTTGAGGGTGACGAGAATTTCCGTGAGCTCCCCCATGGACTTGTCCGCAAGGGAGGCCCGCAGTTCCGGGTTTTCCGGCGCTTCGGCGAACTCATAGCCCCGGATGAAGCTGTCCAGGTACATCCCCGTGCCCCCAACCACGATGGGAACCTTCCCCCTGGCGGAGATCTCCCTAAAGGCGGCGTAGGCGTCCCTCTGGAAGTCGAACACGCTGTATTCCTCCGAAAGGTCCGCGATGTCGATCAGGTGATAGGGGACGGACCGCCCCCCCAGGACGTATTCCCCCAGGTCCTTGCCGCTCCCCAGGTCCAGGCCCCGGTAGACCTGGCGGCTGTCCGCGGAGATGATTTCCCCGTTCAGGGCGTCCGCCAGGCGCACCCCCAGGGCGGTCTTGCCGCCGGCGGTGGGCCCCAGAAGGACGATGCAGTTCGTTTTTAGCCCCTAATCTATGGTGAGTTTCCGGGTCATCCTGGAGGCCGGAAGCCACAGAGTCCGCGCCCGGAAGACCTCCGTGCCGTCCCCGGCGCGGGCAATCGAGTGGATGCACCCGGTCTCCCCATCGGGCCCCCCGTCCTGGACCACCGCGGTTCGGCAGAGGAGGGCGTCGCCGAATTTTGCCGGGGTGACGTAGTAGGTGTCCAGTCTGGAGACCCGCTTTTCCCGGAAAATCCCCGCCGGGGTGAAGGACAGAATCCACCTGACGTAGTTGAGGTTGTTCACGTGGCCGTTCATGTCGATGTCGAGAACCGTGGGGCAAAGGGACGCCTCCGTATGGGCGGTGTTGACGGCGGGGGAAAAATCCTCCGGCAGGCCGAACCGGGGAAAATCCGAGGGGAGGGAGTCCTCGTCCCGGAAAGGGAGGGTTCCGAACATGGCGGGATCCGGGCGCAGGGGCTTTCCGGTGTTCGTGTCCGCCACGAGCCAGCAGGTGGTTCCCCGCAGGAAGGGCGAGCGGGGCTGGTCTATCCTCCTGTCCGAAAGGCCGATGGCGGCGTTCACCGAGGCGTTCTTGCCTCCGGGGGCGTAGGAAAAGGCGAAGTCCCTGTTGCAGAAGAGTCCCCGCACGGGTTTTGCCCAGGTGGCGCAGGAGAGCCGGTCGAGCCACAGGGGGTATTCGGCTATTTCTATGCGCTGTTTGACGATAATCCAGGTCATGTTTTTTTGCTGGAGGTGGGGGATGGAAAGCCCCCCGGTGCCGTAGTGGAAGGACGCCAGGTTCTGGGTGAGGGACAGGAGGGAGAGGAGGGTGGCCGCGCACTCCCCGTCCAGGTCGCTCGCCTGCACAACGGCGTCCATTGTGTATGTGGTATGGTCCATGGGCGGAAGCATATCACGGAGCGTGGTTTTTTTCAACGCATGTGATATAATTATAATGTAACTATGGACAAGGAGAAAGTGATGGACAAGATGTTTTCCGGGGTCCGGGCGCAATGGCTCCCCCTTTACGAAGAAGTTAAAAAGCAGACAAAAGCGGCCCTTGGCGATTTTGAGGAACGCGAAACAGGGAACGCCCTGTTTTGGCGTCATTCCTTTGTATTCGCGGAAATTATGGTGCGGAAGGATTGCCTTGTCGCGGCATTCCCGGCGCTCGTCCCGCACCCCGAATGGGAGCCCCTGCGGATAACCCGGATTTCCCTGCACCGGGCCATGCACTTCTTCGAGCTCCGTGACGCCGCCCGGATTCCCTGGCTTGTGGAGCGCTTCGCCGAGTCCTACAGTCTCACCAAGTCAAAAAAAACAGGAAAAAATCCCATCCTCAAGCGGATTTCCACCGCCGAGGGCTGGCAGGACCACGCCTCCGTCGGGGCCGCCACCGTGGACGAATATATCGCGGGCTTTTCGCCGGAGGTGCGGGAAAAACTGTCCGCCATACGGCAGACCATCCGCGGGGCCGCCCCGGAGGCCCTGGAAAAGATCAGCTACCAGATGCCCGCCTTCTGGCAGCGGGGAGTCCTCATCTACTTTGCGGCCTTCAAGGACCACCTGAGCATCTTCCCCGGAGCGGAGGCGGTGACGGCCTTTAAGCACGAACTGGAGGATTACTCCACCTCAAAGGGCACGATTCTCGTCCCCTACGACAAACCTGTCCCCTATGAGCTCATAGAAAAAATCACCCTTTTCCGGATAGACCAGGGTCTGCGGAAAAAGCGCCGCCGCAAGAGAGCCTAGAGGCTTACGGAGGTGTCCGGAGGCACCGACGACACCACCCAGGCGTTGCCCCCGATGGTGCTTCCCCGTCCCACCACCGTATCGCCCCCCAGGATGGTGGCCCCCGCGTAAATCGTCACGTCGTCCTCGATGGTGGGGTGGCGCTTTTTTCCCAGGAGGTTCTTCTTGACGCTCAGGGCCCCCAGGGTGACACCCTGGTACACGGTGACGTTCTTCCCGATGACGCAGGTTTCCCCGATGACGACCCCGGTGCCGTGGTCGATAAAGAAGGACTCCCCGATTTCCGCCGCCGGGTGGATGTCGATGCCCGTCTTGCCGTGGACGTATTCGGTGAGTATCCGGGGGATCAGGGGGGTCCCGTTCACGTGGAGGAAATGGGCGATTCGATACACGATGATCGCCTCGATTCCCGGATAGGACAGGATGATTTCTTCGATGCTGGTGGCAGCCGGGTCCCCCCGGAGGGCGGATTCTATGTCCTTGTTCAGGGTGCCCCTGATGTTGGGGATCTCCCTGAGGAGGGAATACACGGTCTGTTCCGCCAGGTCGAAACACCCGGACACGTCCCTTCCGGCCGTGCTGAACACGTAGCGCATGGCCTTTTGAATCTCCCTGGTCAACAGCCTGACAACCCGGTGAATCCGCTCCCCCGTGATGTACCGGATGTTGTTGGACTCGGCGAAGGCCGAACAGGAGAAGGCGGGAAAAAGCAGACTCCGCAGGTCTTCCACAACCCCGATCAAGACCTGGCGGTTGGGGAAATTTTCCGATTCGTGGTACCTGAGGCCCCCGTTGGCCTTGTAGGAATCCAGGATGCTGTCGACGATCGCGTCAATTTTCATAGGGGAGAATTATATCCCCCCGCGGTCTCTCGGTCAACCGGCCCTTTGACATCCGGGGTCTTCCGCGGTAGTATATGACCAGGGACACGCTGGAATGTGCGGCATGTTCCCGGGAGGCGCTATGCAAAAAGAAACCCTGACCCTGCTTGCCCGGTACAACCGGGGGGTCAACACGGAAATGGACGGTCTTATCAACACCCTTACCCCGGAGGAATGGGAGAAGAACCTGGGGGGCTTTTTCCCCTCGGTCCGGGCCCTCTGTTCCCACCTCTACGTCTGCGACTTCAACTGGCTCAAGCGGTTCTCCGCCCTTCGCCCCTTCGCCGCCTTAAAAGCGCCCTGCTTCCAGCGGGAGCCCTACTCCTTCACGGAGGTCCTCTTCAGGGACAAGGCCGACTACCTGGCGAAAAGGCCGGAACTGGACGGCCACATCGCCGCCTTCATCGCCGAAGTCACCCCGGAGGACCTGAAGTCACCCCTCAGGTACACGGATTCCAGCGGTAAGGTCTACGAAAAAAATTTCGGCGGCCTGGCGCTCCAGAGTTTCAACCACGACACCCATCACCGGGGCATGATTTCCCTCTACCTGGAGCTCCTGGGCAAGCCCAACGACTTCAGTTCCCTGGGGAAGGTCCTGTAGGGAACCGGGCGTGTCGACCCTGTACATGGTGGGGACTCCCATCGGCAACCTGGGGGACATAACCCCCAGGGCTCTGGAGACCTTCCGGGAGGCCGACGTGATTGCCTGCGAGGACACCCGGCATACCCTGGGGCTTTTGACCCACTTCGGCATCAGGAAGCCCCTCCTGTCCTGCCGGGCCCGGAACGAGGCCGCTGCCGCGCAAAGGGTGACCGCCCTTTTGGATCAGGGCAAGACCGTGGCCTACGCCAGCGACGCGGGGACTCCTGGCCTGAGCGACCCCGGGGCGGTCCTTGCGGACGCGGCCCGGGACGGGGGCCACCGGGTGGTGCCCATACCGGGGCCCTCGGCCTTTGCGTCCCTCCTCAGCGCGGCGGGTCAGGTGGGAAAGACCGTCGTGTTCGAGGGGTTCCTGTCCCCCAGGGCCGGAAGGAGGAACGCCCGGCTTCGGGAGCTCATGGCCACGGGGTGGGGGGTTCTCCTCTATGAATCCCCCTTCAGGGTGCTCAAGCTTTTGGCCGCCATCGCCGATATTGATACGGAACGGCGTGTTATCGTGGGCCGGGAGCTCACGAAGGTGCACGAGGAAATCCTGGCGGGTTCCGCCGGGGAAGCGCTGGAGGCGTTTGCGTCCAGGGAGAAAATTCAGGGCGAATTTTCCGTGCTTATCGGCGGGACAAAAAATATCGAAAAAAACTGCACCTAAGTTTTCGATATTAAGCCCTTGATTTTTTCGCGGAACTTACCGATAATAAAGTAGAGGCAGGTTATTATGACGATAGAAAAACTTGGAGGCATTAATCCTCTTAACGGTCTTGACAACGCCAAACGGCCGAAAAACGCTTCCGGGGCGCCCGGAAACAGGGATGTCATCAATGTGTCCGAAGAGGGACTCAAAAAAGCGGAAGCCTACTACCTTGCGGAAATCGCCTCCGCCACCTCCGATGTGCGGGCCGAACTCGTGGAAAGAATCAAAGAGAAAATCAAGGATCCCGGATACATCAGCGCCGCGGTCATCGACTCCACGGCAAGCAAAATCATGGACGCCTACGGTCTCTAATTCCTCCTCATGATCGACCCAGTAAAACTGAATTTCATCACCGGCGGACAGAAGCGCAGAAAACTGGCCCTCTGTCTGGGCGCCCTGGAGCGGGACATGGTCTCCGGGGGGAGCTGCGTCTGTTCCGGCCTCCCCAGGGCGGAATATCTCAGGAAAATCATCGCCGTCATCCTGGAAGACCCTGCCCTGCCCCCGGACGCCGCCGCCGAAATCCGCGGCCTCTGCGAATCGGTCCCCTTTGACGAGCGCCGGGCCTGCAACACCGCCCGGAATCACCTCCTGGCCCTGATCGGCGCGCGGCCCGCCGAGTGGGACCTGATCATCGCGCCCCATCCCCCCGCCGGGGAGGGGGGAAGGAAATTCTTTCCCGGGGTGTTCGTGTACGCCGAAGACATCCGGTCGCCCTTTAACCTGGGCTCGATTTTCAGGACCGCCGAGGCCCTGGGGGCGGAAAAGCTGTTCCTGTCCCCCCTGTGCTGCCCGGCGGACCATCCCCGGGCAAAGCGGGCGGCCATGGGCTGTGTGGAGACCCTGCCCTATGAGCGGCTCCCCCTGGAGGCCCTCCCCCAGGACCTGCCCGTGTTCGCCCTGGAAACCGGCGGCGAGCCCCTGGGGGACTTCGCCTTTCCCCAGCGGGGGGCATTGATTGTGGGGAACGAGGAACTGGGGGTGAGTCCCCAGGCCCTGGGGCGCGCGACAAGCGGCCCCGTCACCATCCCCCTCAGGGGCGCCAAGGGGTCCCTCAACGTGAGCGTGGCCCTGGGAATCGCCCTGAACGCCTGGGTGAGCCGGAAGAACGTCGGCTTGGGGAGGCGGTCTCTCCCAAAATCGTAATGGCCCCCGGTTTCTACTGCGCCGCCGAAATGCGCCTCTTGACCTCTCCTCCCCAGGGCCTGTATACTTTATACTATGGATTCAAGTGTTGCACTGCCGGAAAAGGCCCGCCTTCTTCCTCCGCAGATCCAGCATCAAGTGCTGGATTATGTTGATTTTCTGCTGTCAAAGTATGCCGGTCATAGGCCCCAAAAGCCCAAGGCGGGCTGTATGAAGGGCACCTTTGTCTGGATGAGCGACGATTTTAACGCTCCCCTGGACGATTTCAAGGACTATCAATGACGGATCGCCTGGTTGACACCCAATCGTTAATCTGGTTTCTCGAAGACGATAGACGCCTGTCGGTCAAGGTCAAAAAACTGATGGAGGCGGAAAGTTCCCGCCTGTTCGTTAGTATCGCAAGTCTCTGGGAAATGGCGATAAAAATGAGTCTCAAAAAGCTCGTGTTGTCTGTTGATTTTTCCACAATGGTCGAAAGAACCAGAGAAAACGGTTTTGAATTGCTGCCGGTTGAGCCGGAGCATTTGGTCACGCTTATGAGCCTGGAGTTTATACATCGTGATCCCTTTGATCGGCTTATCATTGCTCAGGCATTGACTGAGAATATGCCTCTCATTAGTTCTGATGATATTTTTGAACGCTATCCGGTACAACGGGAGTGGGCCTAGGGCGGGCCGCACCCGGTTTTTACTGCACCGCCGCGGGCGGTATGTAGCTGACCCGGATGTACCCGTTGTTGCCGGCTGCCGTGGGCTTGGCGACATAGCCTGTTTCGCCGCTCCGTTTGGTGACGCCGTTCGAGAACTGGTACTGCGGGAAGGACGCCAGGAGCGCCGGGTGGTGGGTCGTGTCCCCGCAGCCTTCAAGCCCGAACACATAGCCCGAACCGCCGCTTCCGGCTCTTCTAATACCGTATCCGCCGGCGCCGCCGTAGTAGCCGCCGCCGCCCCCGCCGGCGATGCAGGTATCATTATTCCAAGGACCGCCCTCCCCTCCTACGCCCCAGGAACCGACATAGGTGTCCGGGTATCCGCCGGGCTGGGTCTGCGTGGCGCCGGTCGTATAGGCCGCGCCGCCTGAAAGCCCGCCGCCATTACCGCCGTAATCGTAAAACCAGGCCGTATTGTTCTCATAGGTTCCCTGGCCATAGACGCCGCCGCCGCCCCCGCCGGCGACCAGGATGCGCCGGTCAAGCACGGTCGTGTTGTTCCATGCGCCGTTTGCCAGGCTGATGGACGAGGCTCCGCCGCCGCCCCAACTCGGTCTGGCGTTTCCACCGAGGCCGCCGCCGTTCCAGCCGCCCGCGCCATGGCCGGTTGCGCGATACTGCCCCGCCTGCCCTGTGTAGAGGTACAGCGTGACCGAGGTTCCCGCAGCCACAGTCAGGTTTCCCTTTGAGTAGCCGCCGATGCCGCCATAGGTGGCCTGGCCCCCGTTGCCGCCCCAGGCCTCGAAGGTGTAAGCGATGGTTCCGTCAGCAGCAGCGGGCGTCCACGCCACAGCCGCGCCCGTGTAGGCGTAGTCGGCAACCATGCCGCCTGTGGCGCTGTCGTAGGCCCAGGGGCCGACAACGGTGTACCAGTGGGCGTAGAACGTCTCTGCATGGCCGGCGGCAAGTATATCGGCGGCGCTTTGCTGGGTTCCCCCCGCGGCCGCGTCGTACCAGCCCAGGAACACCTTGCCGGTCTGCGCCTTAACAGGCCAGGGGATGTCCGCCGCGGTAAGGACCGCTTGGGTTACCGAAGCGTTTCCGTTCACCGTAACACCGTTGAAATCGAAGGTCATCAATTCTGCCCAGCCGGCGGTGACCGCAACGTCCGCCGCTATCGCCCAGGGCTCAAGGCCCGCGCCGGCCCCATCGGTCAGACGTATGTCGGTCCCGTTTACAAGCGCATACCAGCCGTAGAAGAGATCACCGCCCCTCGTGGGCACATCCAGGGTGTAGGAAGCGCCGCAGGTTACCGTCTTGGAGGGGGCGCTCACCGTGCAGCCGTCCGCCGTAGAGTAGGTCACCGTGTAGGTGTTCGCCATCCATGCGGCGTAGACCGTGGTGTCTGTGTCTCCCGCCCAGGGGGCGAGGCTCGCTCCCGCGGCGTCGGTCAACTGCGCGCCGGTTCCGCCGGGGCCTGAATACCAGCCGCCGAAGGCATAGCCGGCCCGCACGGGCAGCGGCAGGGTGTAGGAAAGGCCGTAGGTTACCGTGGAGGTTTCGGGGGTTACCTCGCCGCCCTCCGGGCTG
>JAISTZ010000046.1 GCA_031272345.1 Spirochaetaceae bacterium
CCCTGACGGACGAGCAGCTTGACGCGGCCGTTTCCCGGGGTGAGTTTATTGAGTTTTAGGAGGCAGTATGAAACCCAAATATAAAGACAGGCTCTGGAAGCACATCTACGATTCGGCAAAGTTTTTCCATGAAATCGGCGTAATGAGCGAAGAACGCTTGTGCGAATGCGAAAAAGCTTGCACCATCCCCGAAGTCAGCGACGCGACGCACAGTGTCTCCACTCCGGCCCCCGCTTATGCTGCAAGCGGCGGAAATACGGGATGTTTCCACGCCGACTAAAGCCGGAGCTCGCCCCCCTGGAAGAGGACATCCTGGACGCCCTGGGGAATCAACCCTTTGGGATCACTGACGAAAATTGTTGACAAATGTATGACATTGCGTGTATTATGTTGTGGAGGTCTTTGATGGGATTCACTGTTGCCAGAAAACCAAATGCCCCTTTGATGCCCCTCAGCGGCAAGACTCGGGATGACACAATTTCGGCTGTCAGAAAAACAAAAGCTGTTGCCGCGGTAAAATCAATGCAACAGAAATCCCTTAACTTAGGGAACGACAAAATGTCCCTTAAAGAAATCAATGCGATAATTGATACCGCACGGGGAAAAACAGGGGGATGAAAGTCGTCATCGACACAAATGTCCTTGTCTCCGCAATGTTAAACCCCAGGGGTGTTCCAGCGGAAATAATGTCCCTGGTCTTATCCGGCAGCATAAAATTGTTGTACGACAACCGAATACTTCAAGAATACGTTGCTGTGCTAAACAGGGAAGAATTTGGATTTGAAAAAGGAACGGTACAAAATTTTATTGACTTTGTAAAAAATGAAAGTGAATTTGTTGTCAGCGGAAGGTCAAACACAAAATTTACAGATGAAGACGATAGAAAATTCTATGAAGTTTATACATCAGGAAATGCGAAATATCTCGTCACGGGTAATATGCGGCATTATCCTGCGGAAAAAACTATAGTGTCCCCAAAGAAATTTCTGGAATCAACCCTTGGGGGTCACTGACATTTTCGCTTGACACAACCCGTTTGCCTTGCGCGGGGGGCGTTTTTCCGCTATACTGTCCCCATGAAGAAGGAGTTTCTCCCTTTCAACGTGGTGCGCAACAACGCCCTCAAGATGGCTCACAGAATCCGTATGGACGGGTTCGTGCCGGACGTTATCTACGTGTCCCTCCGGGGGGGGGCCTATGCGGGCAACGTGGTGAGCGAATACTTCAAGCTTTACCGGAAGGACTCCCATCCGGCGCTCTACGCCGCTGTGGTGGCCCGGTCATACACGGACGTCCGCGCCCAGGGCCGGGTGATGATCGACGGGTGGACCTATTCCCCGGATTATCTCCGCAACGGCGACAAGATTCTGCTGGTTGACGACATCTTCGACACGGGCACGACGATCAACTTCCTGGTGGACATTCTCATGCAAAAGGGCATCCCCAGGGAGGACATCAAGGTCGCCGTGCACGACTACAAGTATTTTGCCTACAAGGGCGGCCAGCTTCCCATCCAGCCCGATTACTGGTGCAGGAAGCTGGTCATCGAGAAGCCCGAGGACGACCGGTGGATTCACTACATGAGCCACGAACTGGCGGGGCTTTCCAGGGACGAACTGGAGGCCCACTATTACAACGAGGACCCGGACCTGCGGCAGGTCCTGGGGAGCATCCTGTAGGGGGGGACCATGAAGTGCAAGCCGTCCGCCCTGGGGGCATTGTTTGGGGTTCTCCTCCTCCCGGCTCAGGCAGGGGCCCAGACTCCGGGGGCCCCCGTTGCGGGGGTCATCAACCCAAGGCCCGGAATCTGGGCCAACGAGCAGACTCTGGCGCTTTCCGTGCCCGAGGGGTGCAACGTGTTCTATTCCTTCAACGGGAGCGACCCCATGGTGTCGGGGTTCGCCTACGACGGCCCGGTGGCCCTCAGCGCCCAGGGCACGGTGACTCTCAGGCTCGCCACGGTGGGGATCGACTATTCGGTCAAGGAGGAATCCCTCACCTACACGGTCCGCCCGGCCCCGCCGCCGGAATCCCTGGCCCGGTGCTTCCAGGCGCCCCTCTTTGCCTACTCCCTGGATTCGGATATAGCAATCCCCCCGGACATGCTCTACTGCGTGGGC
Source organism: Spirochaetaceae bacterium (assembly GCA_031272345.1). Classification (GTDB taxonomy): domain Bacteria; phylum Spirochaetota; class Spirochaetia; order Treponematales; family Treponemataceae; genus JAISTZ01. Next base: position 2,121 of record JAISTZ010000046.1, read on the forward strand.
GACGACGCCGTCCCCCGCCTCCCGGGAAGGGAGCTCTCGGTGTCCGCGGTCTACCCGGAGCGGCTCGTGCCCTGCACGGTCACGGACGGGCAGAACACCTGGCGCTTCGTCATCAACATATCCAGAAACGCCCCCTTCCCACCCGCCCCCGAGGGTCCGCCCCCCAGGACGCCGAGCATGGCTACCGCGCCCTTCGTAATCGAACACTGGTCGAACCTCACCTTCCTGCCGAACTACTTCATCTACAGCATCGACAGCGGGGTGTGGCAGCGGGCCACCGGAAGCACCGTCATCGACAGGAAGACGCCCCACACCATACGCTGGCAGAGCGTGGACTTCACCCCAGGAAACCCCGTGTATTCCTACCAAATCCCCGCCATGCCGGGAATCGAACTCGCCGCAACCGTGAGCGGCTACGCCCTTTCGCCGAAAATTCCCCCGGAGGTGTCGGCGGAGGCAAAAAAAGCGGGCCTCTCGGCGGAGTCCTTCGACTACACCCTCTCGGCGGCCGAAACCGGCGTGGCGTCCCCCCTCCCGTGGATTCCCGTGGACGCCTTCTTCGGGGAGGAATTCTCCAAGACCGTCCTGTGCAGGGTCTTCTACAAGGGGGAATTCCAGGGGCTCCTCAATGTCACCTATAAGGTCGACAGGAATCCCCCCCTTGCCCCGGTGATTACCGCGAACACCAGGTCCTTCCTCTCCAGGGACGCCCTCTCCCTCACCATGGAAGAGCCTGGGGGGGAACCGGTGTTCTACGCCGTCCGGTTCACGAATCCCCAGGAATTCACCCCCTTCGCGGCAAGGCCCGACCCGGCAATCTACCCGCCCTCCCCTCCCCCGGGCGCGGCCTACACCCGCTACGACGGGAACCCGGTGACCCTCCAGGCCCAGGGGGATTCCGCCAGGGCCTACAGCGTGTACGCCTACTCCGAGGACGGGGCCGGGAACAGGAGCGCCGAGGTGGTCCTCCAGGCCGTCGTGGACCCGGTGAATTTCTACCTCTCCGCCCTCCAGCCGCCGGAGGCCCCGGCGGGGGACGCCCCGGTTGGCTCCTTCGTGTCCCCCTTCAGCCGCCTGGAGGACGCCCTGGACGCAATCAGGAACAGGCCCAACGCCCGGCTTTTTGTGCTCGGGGAGTTCTCCCTCACAACCCCGGTGACTCTGAAGCGCCCCTGCGCCTTCATCGGCCTCGAGGGGGCCCGGATTTCCCTTTCCGGGGACGCCATGTTCGCCGTAGAGGACGCGGCGGTGTCCTTCAGGTCGATCATCCTGGAAAAAACAGCCCCAGAGGAGGCGGCCTTCCTGGACCCGGTGTTCGACGTAAAAAACGGGATCCTCACCTTTGCGGGTTCCAGCGTCACCGCCACGGATCCGGGCAAGGGGGCGGTGTTCGCCCTTTCGGGTTCCACCCTGGTCATCGAGTCCTCCCTGGTGTCCCTTGGGAGCGGCGGGTAC
>JAISTZ010000112.1 GCA_031272345.1 Spirochaetaceae bacterium
GGGCCCGGGGGGGGGGGGGGGGGGGGGGGGGCTGGGGGGGGGCCCCGTGGTGCCTGCCACTGGGGCCGGCCACCAGGGGGTGTTGGAAAATGGGTGCCTGAGTTGGAAGGGAGGAAGGGGGTGAATTTGTGCTTGACAAACATCTATAAATTACTTATACTCTATTTGTGAGCAAACGGAAGAAAACGAAGCGAAATAAAAAAAAACTAAAAGTGCGAGAAATAATAGAGCTGGCGGCTGAAATTATAGCGATTTTATCCGGCATTGCTGGGTTACAACAGTGCTTTATAAATTTGTTAGGAGGTTAGATTTATTTATGAGCATGACAATTGGCTTGGCCGTTGCTTTTGGGCTTTTGATGATTAGTTCTGTTTTGCGGTTAATCACGCATATTCTTGAAATCAAAGAACGGTTGGCATCACAAGAATAAAAACCAGAGAGGTGGGGACGGGTTTTTAATACGATATTGAGGGTGCTGCTGTGCTGTAACAGCGGAGTCTGTGCGCGGGATGGCACGAGGGAAAGGCTTGGGCGGAAGCGCCCAGGCCTTTTTTGGGTTGAGGTTGAGGGTTGGGTACACTATACTCAAGAACAGAGGTCTAACGATGACGGAAACAGCTTTATTGAATATGGCACGGCAAATTCCCCAGACTAAGAGGCAGGAATTGTATGATTTCGCCTACTTTCTTGTGGAAAAGTATGCAAATGCACAGAGCAAAAAGCGTATCGCGGCGTTTGAATCCGAAGACGAAATGGTCGATTTCATCAACGATGTCGGGAAGCAGGTTTATGCGGATTAATCGCGGTGAAATCTGGTCTGTTGCGTGGACGGGCCTTGCGCGGAAACCGCGTCCGGGGGCTATTTGTAGCGGCGTTCTATTTCATCCGCCGAGTATCCCTGCCGGATAAGGGCGAGAATTTCTGTTCGGCTTTCTGCTCGGCCTTCTGCTCGTCCTTGGGCAAACCCTGACTGCAGCGCAAAAGCCGTCCGCGCCTGCTCGTCGCGCCACGCTTTCTCACGCGCCTCGTACTCCAGCCGCACTTCATCCTGCGCGCTCACCCGCCGCAGCGTCTCTACCGCCTGTCCCAATACCTCATTCTTTGCCGCTAACATGCTCAGTTCCTCCTCGGTGCTTACACCGATGAATTTGCTCCAGTCCCACACCGCCGTCTCGTCCGTCACATCCGGCACCTTGGGCAGCTCTATCGTGTGAATCTCCTCCACCGCCCCAAAATACGCGCCGTCCACCGGGTCAGTGAACCTGAAACAGTGGTGGTAGACCCCGTTGTTCCCGCTTTCAATAAAAGCGAAATCAGTAATCACAATGCTGATGGTTTTTTTTATTTTATCATACCAGTCGCCTTCGTCCATCTGATCTGCCAGCATCTTTGAAAGATAAAAGCAGATGCGCTCGAAAATATACGCCTGCTGCGCCACCTGCATTTCTATGTCGATAACCTTGCCCGATTTTGTCTTCACCCTGACGTCGAGTACGCCGAGCTTGTCGTGCTGTACCTGGGGCTTCAGGCGGGTGTCCAGGAGGTCGACGTCGAACTCGCTGTCAGGAAGGGCAAGGACCGCCTGCAAAAAACCCTTGAGGATGTCCTTGTTGCGCTCGTCGCCGAAGATGAGCTTGAAGAGGAAGTCGTTTTTGGGCAGGAGGATTTCGGTGCCCGCTTTAGTTTTGATGGTGCGCATTGGCACAAGTGTACCACGGAGCGGGAGGAAAGTCAACCAATCTCGTGATCATGGTCACGGGAGCTGCTGTGCTGTAACAGCGGAGTCTGTGCGCGGGGATGGCATGAGGGAAAGGCTTGGGCGGAAGCGCCCAGGCCTTTTTTTTGCGTATGCGCTTGACACAGAACGGCAGGGACAATACGGTATCCCCATGAATCCTAATGACGGTGAGGGGCGAATATCCTGGCACCCTGCGTATGTGGGTGCGGTACATTGTGAGTTGTTGCCTTATGAAAAAGAGATAACCATAGAGGCAGAAGTCCCGCTTACGTCTGAGCCGCTCAAGATAGACGGCATTATTATCAAGAAATCGCCTGGTACGGTGATTGACAAAAACTTTGCGCGGATATTCCGCAGGTATAATATCATGGAGTTCAAAAGCCCGGAGGATTATTTTTCAGTTGGGGATTTCTACAAGAGCTATGCGTATGTATGCCTGTATTCGTCGCTGAAAGGGGTAGCTATAGGGGATATGACCTTAACGCTGATAGCTGCGCATACGCCTGAGAAGATGCTGAGCCACCTGAGCGGTGCGCGTGGTTTTTGCGTGGAGGAGGAATATGCGGGGATATACCGGATAGGGGGAGACTATATACCGATGCAGCTGATGGTGACGGACCGGCTGTCGGGAGAGGATAATGTATTTTTAAGCGGGCTGAAAAAAGGGCTGGACAAAGAGAGTTTGAGCGGTATAATAGAGAATGCGAGGGAGCGGGTGAAGGATCCGCTTGCGCTGGCGTATTTAGGGGTAGTGATACAGGCAAACAAAGGACTGATCAAGGAGATACACGATATGGAACGGGAGCAGACATTAGAAGAGATCTTTGAGGAACTTGGCTGGGCAAAGCGATGGGAAGCACGCGGAGAAGCACGCGGAGAAGTACGCGGGGCGGCGCGTGCGCGGAGCGAATGGCAAAGCAGGGAAGCGGCGCTGCTGGAGCGTATCCGGGTGCTAGAGGCGGGCCAGGCGGGCCAAGTCCGCAGGGCGCCGGGATAGAATAATATTGGTTGTATGAGTGACGAGCAAATTCAGGATTTGCAAAATGCCGTGAGGGGGATCGGTCTTGATGTCGGTGCAATTCGGGGCATTATGGAGGTCGATATGTTTTTTAAACTGATTACAAGTATTTCATTAATGCTTGTCGGAATTTCTTTGTTTATGATCGCTCGGTATATCCGAAATTCCTAGCGGTGAGGTGATGGGACACCGTGTTTGGGTTCGTGGCGGAGAGGGGGCGAGTCTGCCGTAGTCGTCTTCGGCGCCGGCGGGGTTCAAGCCGCGGCAGCTTTTTGCGTGTGCGCTTGACAGCTTCCCGCCACTATCGTATACTTCACCATACCGGATGAGATGATGCGGCAAAAAGGAGATACCGATGAAAAAATGGGAATACTGGTCTATCAACATTGACGACTACCGCGAGGAAGCCAAAAAGGGCATCGAGCAGATAATCCGGGATGTCAGGAGTTCCCAGATTTGGACCGAGTCCGATCCGGCGGAAAAGGGGCGGCGTATCCAGGAAGTGCAGCGGGACATCCCCAAGATAACCGAAGGGGACATAAAAATGTACATCGCCAACTACTGGGGGGAGCTGGGCTGGGAGCTTACAGCCATCGAGGGCAAGGACTTCATTTTTAAGCGTTCCCTGGAACCGGAGTGGGAATACCTGGCCGGATACGTCAACAAGGATTTCATAAAACGCTGCAATCTGGAAACAAAGTTCAACGGCAACGCCACGGACTACGACGCCCTGTTCAACGAACTGGGCGAGGACGGCTGGGAACTGGCGTCCTGCTCTGTGGACTCGGGGGGCAAATTCGTGGTCTTCAAGCGGAAATATGTGGAAGACGAAGAGGACTTCAACGACGATGGGGAGGACGAATTTGACGAGGATGAAGACGGCGGGGACGAGGTCGACTAAAAGGCCCTCCACCTGGACACGCTGGTAAGGTATTCAATCGCCCCGAGGGCGGTCGCCGCGCTGGAAAGGGGCTCCCCGCGGGGGTCTCCCACAAGACGCGCCGCGTCGTCAATCATCCGGGCAAAGTACCCCGTGGGCCCGGCGAAGGCGCCGGTCTCAAGGGCAAGGGAGCGGAACCCCGCCGCATAGGGGCTCTCAACGCTCTTCCACACTTCGTACACCCCGTTCCCTATGCGGATGCGGCCCCTCTCAAAGGAGCCCCCAACCTCAAACACGATGTGGTCCCTCCCCCCGCCCGCTTCCAGGCAGAAGGGCACGGCCTCCGCGTCCCGCCGCCGGATTTCTCCCCCAAGGAACACGCTGCCGGAACGCGCCCCCAGGGACGCCCCCGCCCTGGACGTATGCGCCGCCGTACCGCCGAAAAGGAAGGCCGCAATGTCCACAAGATGAACCCCGTCGTGCCAGAGCACGTCGATGATGGGGCGGCCCCGGCCCATGTAGAGGGTCCCGGAGACGGAGCGGAGGGGGCCCAGGACGCCGGAATCAATGACGGCCTTCATGGTCTGGTAATCCAGGGCATACCGGCGCTCGTGGTTCACGAGGATTCTCGTGGAGCTCCTTTTCGGAATTGCGGCGATTTTGCGGGCCTTGCCCAGGGTGTCCGCCAGGGGCTTTTCGCACACCACAACGGGGACGCCGCATCGTTCCGCCAGCAGGCAGTAGTCCAGGTGGGTGTCCGGGTGGGTCGCCACGTGCACGATTCGGGGACGGGCCTCCCGGAGCATGGCCTCGGCGGAATCGAACACCGGGCAGCCCCAGGTGCGGGCAAAGGCGTCCCGGCGATCCCTGTCCGTGTCCATGCCCGCCGCAAGGAAGCAGTCCCCGGAGGCCGCGATCGCCCCGGCGTGGGTGCAGGGCTTTTCCCGCAGGGGGTCTTCTTCAAGGAGGGAACCTATCCGCCCAAGGCCGATTACCGCCGCCGGAATTTTCCCGGCATGAACGCCGTCACCCATGGGCGGGGGAACGGAGGCCCGCGAGCCAGAAGCACAGGGCCAGAATCATCGCCAGGTAGCAGAACCAGTCCCCCCAGGCCGCAAAGGGGGTGACCCGCCGGGGGTACACGGGAATGTCCGTGTAAAGCCCCGCTTCCTCAAAGAGGGGGAGGTCCGCGAGCACCCTGCCCCAGGGGTCAACCACCACGGTGCACCCCGAATTTGTGGCCCGGGCAAGGGTGGTGCGCAGCTCAATCGCCCGGTAGACCGCGATGGCGAAGTGCTGGTACTCGGCGGACCTGGTGAGGGACCAGGAGTCATTCGTCAAATTGAGGAGGAGCTCCGAGCCCATCCGGAAAAATTCCCGGCAGAGAATCCCGAAGGCGTCCTCGAAGCAAATCGGCGCGCTGAAGGTGACGGTCTCCCCGGAGCCGCTTCCGGCAATGGGGATCGTGAAGGTGACCAGCTCGTTCCCCGGGGTCCAGGCGTAGGAAAAACCCGCCACGGCCTTCATCAGGGCTTGCACCACCGGATTGTCCGCAAAGGGAATCACCTCCGCAAAGGGCACCAGGTGCACCTTGGAATAGGTCTTGACGAATCGCCCCTGGGCGTCGAACAGAATCGCCGCGTTCCCGTAGTGACGTTTTTCTTTGTCCAGGGTGGCCGGCCCGCCGATGAGGAGGGGAAAATTCATCCGGCGGATGAATCCCGTGAGGCTTTCCTCCGCGCCCTCAAGGGGCAAGTCGTACCGGTCGGCCCCCTCGGGGAAGGTGTAGGAGAGGATGCCCTCGCTCCACACGCCGATGTCCGGGGGGAAGCCGGTTTTTTCCAGACATTCCGAAGCGGCCCCTTCGGTGAGGGCCCGGGACACGGCGATGGACTCCTCCTCTCCGATAATCCAGGTGTCCAGATTCTGCTGCACCAACACCGAGCGGACGGTCTTTTCCGGGGGGACGTCCCTGTGCAGCTCATAAGTCCCGTAGGCAAGGGCAAGGGCGAAGAGGAGGGCGCAGAAACAGACGGCCCTGGCCCAGTCACCCAACCGCCCGGGGACACGCCAAGAACCGGCCCGACCGGGCCGGAAAACGCCCTGGATCAGCCCTTCCGCAATCACCGCGGCGCACAGGGCGAACAGGAAGCTCACCCCCCGCTCCCCGGTAATCGCCGCCACTTGCCGGATCGTGTTCCAGGTGACGGCGGTGATCGACAGGGTTCCCCAGGGATAGGCCAGGAATCCCGTGGACTTGGCCCATTCGTAGGCGGTCCACACCAGGGCGAAGTAGACCGTGCGGCAGGGAAGGCTGAGCCGGGGTTCCGCGCTTCCGGGGACGGGCCTCCGGCGCGAAAAGGGCTGGTAGAGGTAGCACCCCGCGGCCATGCCGATAACCGCCGTGCCCGCGCAGGACGCCCCCAGGGTGAACACCGCGAAGTCCCGGAAAAAGGCGAGCCAGAAGCTGGAGAGGAGGTGGGTGATGCCGATTTGCAGGCCCGTGAGCAGGGCCGCCTGCCTGTAGGACCGGGCGTGGTAGAGGGCCCCGTAGAGCGGCGCCAAAGCGACAAGGCCCAGAACCGGGGAGCCCAGCAGGAGGACCTCGTTTGGTATGGCAAGGGATGTGATAAAAGACGAAAAAAGGACGCAAAAAACTTGTAAAAACCCGCTCATTATTGTATTATTTTACAGAAAAACGATGGTGGGAGCAAGGGCGAACCAGGACACACGCAACATCACCGAGGCGATTGCCTTATACCACGAGGGAAACTACGCCCAGGCCCTCGCCCTCCTCATGGCGGCCGTCCCGGGGTCACCCTGGGAAACCACGGAGGTCCCCTACTACGCGGGCCTCTGCTGTATGCGCCTCAAGCGGCAGGAGGACGCCCTGGGCTACCTTGAACAGGTGGTCACCTCGGACGTGTCCCTGGAGCGGGTGCGGCAGTGCAGGATTCTCCTGGCGGTGGTGTACGCCCTCACGGGCAGGGAGCGGCTCGCGGATTTCGAGCTCAGAAAGCTCCTCGACACGGGGTACAAAAAGGCCGTTGTCTACGGGGCGCTGGCGTACATCGCCTGGATTCAGAAAAAACCTGAGGACGCCGCGGCCTACTACGAAATGGCCCTCACGGAGGACGAGACGAGCGTCACCGCGGTGAACGGCATGGGCTACGTGCTTGCCTGCATGGGCAAAAATCTGCCCAGGGCCATTTCCCTGTGCAAGCAGGCGGTGGGCCTTGCCCCGGAATCCGCCGCGTGTTTGGATTCCCTGGGGTGGGCCTATTTCAAGATGGGTCTCCTTTCGGACGCAAAGTCCTTCGTCAAACAGGCCCAGTCCCTGGATGGGGAAAACATCGAAATCAAGTCCCATCTGGAGGCGATTCTGGCGGAGGAACGGGCCCGGCAAACTCCGGAAGAGGGGCAGCGGGCATGAAAAAATTCCAGGCCCTGTGTGTCGCCCTGTTCCTGGGGTGCTTTGTATACAGCCAGACCGGGAGCGTCTCCTCGATTTTCGGCACGTCCGGCGAAGCGGGCATGGCGGAACAGGAATTCCGCCGGGGGGTCCAGTCCTTTTACCGGGGCTCCTTCAACGATTCGATCATCCTTTTTGAGCGGGCCCTCTCGTATATGCCCGACACTCCCCTGATTCTCGACTGGCTGGGGAACGCCTATTTCCGGTCGGGCCTTGAGGGAATCGCAATCGCCCAGTGGGAAGCCGCCGCCGCGCGGGGCTACGGGGGGCTCCTCCTCCAGAACAAGCTCGACACGGTGCGCGCCCGCAGAATCACCGGGTCCCTCAGGCAGGAGCTGGGCAGGTACACCGAGGCGGGGGCTTTCCCCGCCATGAACGGCGCGATTCCCGTGTTCAACCAGCCCGTGTCCCTCCTCTCCAACCAGGACGGCACCTTCTGGGCCATCTGCTACACCAGCAACGAGCTCCTCCGAATCGACGTGAACGGCACGGTCCTCGACCGCAGGCGGGGTCCCGTCAACGGGTTCGACCGGCCCATGGACATCCTCCGCCGCAGGGACGGCTCCCTCCTGGTAACGGAATACTTTGGGGACAGAATCTCCGTGCTGGACAGCAGGGGCGAATACGTCTCCTCCTTCGGCAAAAAGGGCAGGGGCCTAGGTGAAGTCATCGGCCCCCAGTACGGCGCGCTGGATTCCTCGGAGAATTTCTTCGTCACCGACTTCGGCAACGCCAGGGTCGCCGTGTTCGACAGGGACGGCGCAGGGCTCTTCACCTTCGGCGGGCAACGGGGCGCTTTTCCGGGCTTTAAAGCCCCCACGGGCATCGCGATCATCAGCGATATGGTCTACGTGGCGGACGCGGCGACCGGCGGAATCTACCGGTTCGACCAGTTCGGCAACTACACGGGCCCCCTCGTGCCGGAGGGGACCTTCGTCAGGCCCGAGGCCATGCGGACCGCCGGAAACTACCTCATCATCCCGGACACGAACCGTATCTTCACGGTGGACGTGTCCAACGGCGCGGTCTTCGAGAGCGGCCGCACCGGGAGCGCCCCCTCCAGGGTCACCTGCGCGGCCCCGGACGCCAACGGCAACATCCTGGCGGCGGATTTCAGGGGGAACGAGATCTTCGTGTTCAGCCCCATGGACGAGCTCGTGGGGGGGCTCTTTGTGCAGATAGAGCGGGTGGTCTCGGAGAATTTTCCCCAGGTCACCCTGGAGGTAAGCGTAGAAAACCGGAGGAGGGAGCCCGTGGTGGGCCTCCAGGGGGTGAATTTCCTCATCACCGAGGAGAAGCGTCCCGCGGCGAATCAGCAGTTTGCGGGAGCGGCGAATTTGAACGACCTCTGCGACATCACGGTGCTCATAGACCGGTCCCGGGAGACCCTCGCGTACCGGAGCGCCCTGGAGGCGGCGGTCACGGAGATCGTCTCCGCCATGAACGGCCGGGGCACCCTCCGGGTTGTGTCCGCCGGGGAAACGCCCTTCACGGAATTTGCCGGGAACCCCGGCGTCGTGCGGGATTTTTCCGCCCCGGCCCTCAAAACCCCCGTCACGTCCAGGGCGGCCCTTGACCTGGCCGTCCGGCTCGCGGCGAATGACCTGGTGAACGGGGAAAAAAAGCGGGCCATCGTCTACCTGACCGCCGGGGGGCTCTCCCCTTCGGCCTTCACCCGGTATGGGCTTACGGACCTGACCGCCTACCTGAACAACAACCACATCGGGTTCTACACGGTCATGCTTGCCCAGGGCGCTCCCGCCGAGGAAATCTCCTACATCAGCGGCCACACCGAGGGCAGGACCTACTACGTGTACCGCCCGGAGGGGCTGTCGTCCCTGGTAACGGACATACTCAACGCGCCCAGGGGGCTCTACCGGCTCACCTACACGTCCTCCCTCCCCACGGACTTCGGACGCTCCTTCCTGCCCGTGGAAGTGGAAGCCTACCTGTTGAACCGCTCAGGCCGGGACGAAACCGGCTACTACGCGCCCTTGCAGTAGGCGTCCCCAGGGTCAAGCCGCAAAACCGCACACGTCCCGCACCACCAGGCTCGCCAGAATCATCCCGGCGGCGGCGGTTACGGCGACCATGCTTCCGTTAATCACTTTTTTTGCCGCGCACCAGTCCGGGCCGGAGCAGTCCTCCCGTTTGGAGCAGAAGCACTCCCCCTTGCCGCAGGAAGGGGCAAATTCTTTGCGGTAGGGGATGCGCTCAGGGCTGTATACACAGGGAAACGTACCGGTAAAACCCCGCGCCCGCAGGCCCTGCCGCACGAGACGCGCCAGGGGGCAGCCGCGGGTTTCCCAGATGCCGGCCACGGTCAGCTTTGTTGGGTCAACCTTTTGGGACGTTCCCATTGACGAAAAAAATTTGACTCCCCGCTCTGCGCAAAATTCAATCAGATCGAGCTTGCAGGAGAGGCTGTCGATGGCGTCTACCACGTAATCTCCGGGTTCTATGCCGAAGCCGTCCCTTGTGTCCCGTGAAAAAACGGCGGCGTGGGCCGAAACCCGGCACCGGGGATTGATGTCGGCGATGCGTTCCCTGAGAACGTCAACCTTATTCCTGCCTGTGGTTGACAGAAGGGCCTCCACCTGCCGGTTGATGTTGGTGACGCACACGGCGTCTGAATCAATCAGGGAGATATGCCCCACGCCGCTCCGGGCGAGCCCCTCGGCGCACCAACTGCCCACCCCTCCGATGCCCACGACGGCCGCATGGGTTCTGGAAAGGGCGTCCAGGGCGTCCCTGCCCACGAGGAGTTCCAGGCGCTGAAAAACCGGATTCACCACTGCCACCACAAGGACCCTAGCATAAGGCCGCGGAAAAGGGAAGGCCCGGCAATGACGCCTGTCGCCCTTTACTTTTTCGCTCATTTCCGGTATCGTCTTCCCATGAAATTTACGGATGCGGAAAAACTGTTAAAAAAATACGTTACCGGGGAGACCCTCCTGCGGCACTCCTACACGGTGGCTGTGGCGCTGGGCTGGTGGGCAAAGGACGCGGGGGAGGCCGACTGGGAAACCTGGCGGTGCGTGGGGCTCCTGCATGACCTGGACTTTGAAGCGGCCCCGGAGGCCCACTGCACAAAGGTGCGGGAGATCTGGGAGGCGGAACGGGCCGCGTTCCCGGATTTTACCCCGGAGATGCTCCACGCGATTCAGAGCCACGGCTGGGGGCTCACCGTGGATGTGGAGCCCGTCTCCTACATGGAAAAAGTTCTCTATACGGTGGACGAGCTCACAGGCATCGTCTATGCGGCGGCCCTGATGCGGCCCTCAAAGAGCGTGTCCGACATGGAAGTCAAATCGGTGCTCAAGAAGTTCAAGACCCCGGCCTTTGCCGCCGGGTGCAGCAGGGATGTCATTCTGAAGGGCTGCGGTATGCTGAACATGGAGCTTCCCGCTGTCATCGAAAAAACCCTCGCGGCTATGAAGACCGAGGCGGCGCTCCTGGGGGTTTGACCTTTGGCTTGGGCCTGGCATATCCCGGCAGGTAGTGGTCCTGGATGTCCATGTAGACCGCCACGCCGATGATGACGTACTTGAGGCAGGTCTGCACCCCCAGGGGGACGAGCACAAAGTCCAGGGCGTAGAACAGGGCCGTAATAAGGATCATGCCCCCGGCTGCGCCGAAAAAATTATTTCTTCCCCCAAATATCGACGCCTTCCCCGCAAAGGCCCCCGCAAGTACCGAAAGGAGCGCCCCGTTCATAAAATCAACCCCCCCGGAAAGGCCGACGGCTTCGCTCTTTGCGGCGAACATCATGCCCCCCAGGGCGTAGCAGGCCCCGGAAATCGCGGCGGCGGGAATCATCGGCACGAACACGGCCCGGAGGGGCATCATGGTGCCCGGCACGTAGAGGCTGTTGAACACGCTCGATATGATGCTGTACTTGTCCTGCCACTTCCGCCGCCGGATGAACACCCCGACCCCGGCGATGACCGCCCCGGACAGGAGCGCGATGACGGGCAGGGAATACACCGGGTCAAGGCCGATGTGTCCGGTCCCGAAGGCGATGAACGCCGGGGACACGGGTCTGAGGACCTCTGTTTCCCCGTTGGGTCCGGTCAGAATCAGCATACCGAAGCCCTGGAGGAGGCCGCCGACGAAGAAGCCGGAAAATGCCGGGGGGATTCTGAGGGCCGAGACGATGTAGATTTTTGCGCAGCTTATGGCGGCGCACAGGGCCAGGATCGCGCCCATGACTCCGTAGACCAGGCCGGCCTGGGCCAGGCCGGGGAGCCGCATGTCCGGAAGCTGGAGGAGGGCCGCGCAGGCCACACCCGCAAAGGCCCCTGTCCCCGCAAAGGAAAAGTCCAGGAATCCGCACAGGAGGGACAGGGCGAAGGCCGAACAAAGGAGCGCCAGGGGGGCCGCCTCAAAGAGGATGTTCCGCAGGTGCCGCACCGAAAGGAGGGATGGCTCAAGGGCTATCGAAATGACGAGCAAACACAGGAGCGACAAAATGAGGGCTTCGCGTTTGATGAACTCCTGCCAGGGCTTCACAGGGATTCCAACACGGTTTTGAAGATTGCGAGTCCCCGGTCAATTTCCTGGCCGGTAATCACCAGGGGGGGCAAAAATCTGAGGGTGTTTTCCCCGGCGGTGGAAATGCAGAGCCCCGCGTTGAGGCAGAGGGTCTGCACGTCCCTGGCGTTTTTGGGGGACTTCATGGCGTCCGGCACGAGGTCCATACCCAGCATGAGCCCCGCGCCCCGGATGTTTGCAATGAAGGGCAGATTCCAGGAGGCGATGGTCTTTTTGATTGCGTCCCCCTTTTGGGTGACCCCGGAGAGGAATCCCGGCCTGGTCAATTCCTGAAGCACCACGAGGCCGCAGGCGCACACCAGGGGATTCCCCGCAAAGGTGGACTGGTGGTCCCCGGAGACGAACACGTCCCGGGCCTTGCCCCTGAACGCGCATGCCCCGGCGGGGATGCCCCCGGCGATCGCCTTGGCCAGGGTGACCACATCGGGCTCGATGCCCCAGGACTCGCTTGCAAGGAGGGCGCCCGTGCGGCCCATGCCGGTCTGCACTTCGTCCGCAATCACGAGGGCCCCGGCGTTTCTGGCGGCCTCCGCGGCGGCCCGGACCCACGCCGGGTCAACAGGGTTCACCCCCCCTTCACCCTGGACACACTCAATCATCAGGGCGGCAACGGTGTCGTCAAAGGCCGTGCTGAGGCAGCCGAAATCACCGGCGCGGATGTGCCGGAACCCTTCCGGATAGGGCGCGAAGGCCGGCGCGTGGAAGACCTCCTGCCCGGTGGCCCGGAGGGTGGCGATGGTGCGTCCGTGGAAGGATTTTTCCAGGGTGACGATGACATGGCGTTGCGCCGTGCCCGCGGGGCTGCCTGAGGCCAGCCAGCCGTACTTGCGGGCCAGCTTGATTGCAGCCTCGTTTGCTTCGGCCCCGGAGTTGCAGAAATACACGCGCTCCATGCCTGTGGCCTTGAGCAGGGCCTCCGCAAAGGCGAGCCCCCTGTCCGAGAGATAGTAGTTGGACACGTGGAGGGCCCGTTGGGCCTGGTCCTGCACGGCTTTTACCAGGGCCGGGTGCCCGTGGCCCAGGCAGTTCACCCCAATGCCCGCCACAAAATCAATGTAGGACTTTCCGTCCCTGTCCGTAAGGGTGGAACCCTTGCCGGACACAAACACCACCGGAAAACTGCCGTAATTGTTGACTACAAATCCTGCCATAAAACGTCCTTTTTAAAAAGGGTAACACAAAAACAAAGAGTATTCAAGCAAGGCCCGGCGGAGCTCTTGAATCTTTTTTCGCCCTGTGTTATAGTTTTTCTTGTTTTTAGGAGGTAACCGGTATTATGGTCGCTTTGTTGATAGGATTGATTTTCATTGCCTTCACGGTTATTGCGTGTTTGCCCCAGGTTTTGGGCTGGGGCCCCCAGGTCATCCTGTTTTTAAAGGGATGCGCCCCTGTTTTGGCCGCTTTCATTGGTTTAATCGCGGTTTTTGTGGGTATTGCGGACATAAAAGACAGGAACGAGGCAAAAAAAGAAGAGGAGGCCTCCAAGGCCGCTGAAGAAAAAGAAAGTCCGGCGTAACCACGGAGAGATTATGGAAAAAACGACACCCCTGTACGGGTGGCATGAATCCCATGGGGGAAAGATAGTGCCCTTTGGGGGCTATCTTTTGCCCGTGCAATACGAAACAGGCGTTATTGCCGAGCACAACGCTGTGCGCACCGGGGCGGGGCTCTTCGATGTCTCCCACATGGGCGAATTTGTCCTCAAGGGCAGGGACGCCCTGGCAAATCTGCAAGGCATCTTCACCAATGATTTCGCCGGGATGCCCCTCGGGCGGGTGCGGTACACCCTCCTCTGCAACGAACAGGGGGGCATCATCGACGACCTGGTGGTGTGCAAAATGCAGGAGGACCGGTACATGCTCGTGGTGAACGCGGCAAACCGGGACAAGGACTTCCGGTGGATTTGCTCAAAAGTGACCGGGGACGCTTCCTTTGAGGACATTTCGGACTCTATGGCCCAGATCGCCCTCCAGGGGCCCAGGGCGGAGGAAATTCTCTCCCGGCTTGCCCCCCGGGAATTCGTCCCCCAAAAATACTACACCCTCATAGGGGCCGGCACGGTCAGGGGCGTCCCGTGCATCATCTCCCGCACGGGCTACACCGGAGAAGCGGGGTTCGAGCTGTATTGCGCCCCGGAGCGGGCGGAGGAACTGTGGGCTCTCCTCATCGAAGCGGGAAGGGACGTTCCCCTGGTCCCCTGCGGTCTGGGCGCCAGGGACACGCTCCGGCTCGAAGCCGCCATGCCCCTCTACGGGCACGAGATGGACGAAACCGTCACCCCCTTCGAGGCGGGCCTGGACTTCGCGGTCAAAATGGAAAAGGGCGATTTCATCGGCAAGGGGGCGCTGGCGCATAAGACCCCGCCGGAGCGGAAGCGGGTTGGCCTGGGGGTCACCGGGCGGGGCATTGTCCGGGGGGCGGAGGACGTGTGGGCCGGGGATAAGCTTATCGGCAGAACCACCTCGGGCACATTCTGCCCTTTCCTCAAAAAGCCCCTGGCCATGGCCCTGGTAAAGGCGGACTTTGCCGGGGAAGGCACAAAGCTGAACGTGGATGTGCGGGGCAGAAGGGTTGAAACCCTCGTGACGGCCCTGCCGTTTTATAAACGGGCATAAATTGTATGAAGTTTATAGACATAAATTTGCACCCAGACCTGCTTAAAGGCATAGAACAGGCAGGTTATGTGGAGTGTACGCCCGTGCAGGAAAAAGTCCTGGGGGCGGCGCTGGAAGGCCGGGACCTCTATGTGCAGTCCCAGACCGGAACGGGAAAGACGGCGGCGTTTTTGGTCGCCATCATTCAGGAAATGCTTGCGGGGAACGGCCGGGAAGGAAAAAAGGCGCTCATCATGGCGCCCACCAGGGAGCTCGCCGTTCAGATAGAGATGGAAGCCCGCACACTGCTTTCGGGCACAACCCTCACGTGCGCCAGTTTCTACGGCGGCGTGGGCTACGGGGGGCAGACCTCGGCCCTCAAGAAGGGGGTGGACATCCTGGTGGGCACGCCGGGGCGGGTGCTGGACCTCTGCGATTCCAGGCAGATGGACCTGTCCGGGGTGGCCTTCCTGGTGATTGACGAGGCGGACCGCATGTTCGACATGGGGTTCTACCCGGACCTGCGGAATCTCATCAAAAAGCTGCCCCCAAGCGGCGAGCGGCAGACCATGCTCTTCAGCGCCACCTTGAACACCTACGTCAAAAACCTGGCCTGGGAATACACCGTGGACGCCGCGGAAATCACCATCGAGAGCGACAACGTCACGGTTGACGAGATCGACCAGTACATGTACCACGTGTCCAGCGCGGACAAGATGCGCCTGCTCCTGGGGATTTTGCAGCGGGAAAAACCCGCCAGCGTCCTGATTTTCTGCAACACCAAAAAGACCTGCGAGATCGTGGCAAAGCGGCTCAGGCTGAACGGGATCGAGAGCGAATTCATCATCGGAGACCTGCCCCAGGTAAAGCGGATGCAGGTGCTCGGGTCATTCAAGTCGGGGTCCCTCACCACGCTGATTGCCACGGACGTCGCCGCCAGGGGCATCGACGTGGACGACCTCGCCCTGGTGGTCAACTACGACCTGCCCAACGAAACGGAGAACTACGTGCACCGGGTGGGCCGCACGGCCAGGGCCGGCAAAAGCGGCAAGGCAATCACCTTTTGCAGCGAGCAGGACGTGTACAGCCTCATCCCTATCGAGCGGTTCATCGGCATGAGCATCCCGTCGTCCATGGCGGACGAGGAGCTTTTCGCCGAGGACAAGAGCGCCAATGTCTACATCAAGCTGGACAACTACGACGACCGGGAGGACTATGACCGAAGGGATCGCCGTGACCGGCGGGACCGGCGGGATTCGGACCGTCCCGGAAGGCCCCCCAGGGATGGGGACCGCGGGGACCGGCGCAGGTCCGGCAGGGACAGGCCCACATTCGCCCGGGAGCGGGACAGGCCCCCCAGGGGCAGGAGGGCGGACGGGCCGGATCGAAGGCCGGAACAGCGGCCCCGGACAGCGGAGGACTTTGACCAGAAGATGCTCGGTCTTCCCCTGGAGGAGCGGATGAAGCTGTACAAAGAAAAATACGGCGCCGCCGCGTCCGAAAGGCCCCAGGGCAGCCAGGGCCCCCAGCGCAAGGACGGTCCACGGGGCGGGCGGCCCCAAAAACAGGGACGCCCCCAGGGTTCAGGAAGGCCCCAGGGCAAGCAGGGCCGCCGGGACCGCCAGGGCCCGCAACGGCCCAGGGACTCCCAGGAAAAGCGGACGCCCCAAAAGGGCCAGCCCAGGCAGCAGTCCCAAAGGCCGCCCCAGGGTCAGCCCAAAAAGCCCGCGGGCATTTTGCAGCGCCTGGCGTCACTGTTCACGGGGAAGTAGCACAGAGATTCGTGCATTAAGCATCAACCGTCCGGCACACAAAAACGCCCCCAGGCATCCTGCCCCCTCCCAGCGCCAGCCGCAACGCGGCCCCCCTGCGCCAGGCTGGCGGGTGTGCGCGGGACTCCTCGCCCTCGCTCGAGTCGCAGCCTACTACTGCTTCGTCCAGGTAGACCCGCCGCGTACCCGCGTATAGGTCCCCGCGCCGCCGCTGGAATACGCCGTCTTCAAAGCTCCGCCCCCGTAGCCGTATGAGCCTTCCGGGAACGCATAATCCCCAAAGTTATTGGCGATATTGCTCGCAGCGAATGTCACGCTGGTCAGGCCGGTGCAGTAGTAGAACGCCCCGTAGCCGATGCTGGTCACGCTGGCCGGTATGGTCACGCTGGTCAGGCTCCTGCAATCGGAGAACGCCCCGCTGCCGATGCTGGTCACGCCTTCCGGGATGGTAACATGGCCTGCTATCGTACCTGTATAGCCGGTGACGGTCGTGCCGTCTTCACTGTAAGTCAGCGTGTAACCGCCGCCGCCGCCGTTGTCGCAACTGACCAGTACCGCTGCCGCACTCACGAGCGCTAAAGCGCAGACCATCCCAATGTTGGCTTTGAAACTGTTGGATTTCATAGAACCCCCCCTTCATTGCCCCCCCCAGCGCAGGCCGCAACACGGCCCCTATGCGCCAGGCTTGGCAGGGTGCGCGGGACCACTCGCCCGCGCTCGAGTTGCAGTCCGCTACTGCTGCTTCGTCCAGTACGATCCCCCGATTGCCCGCGCTTAAGGTGCGTTCACACAGGAGTTTTCGCGGAAGACTCTCTCCGAATGTCCCCGCAAACAGGAACGGCGCCTAGAACGCCCAGCCCACGGCGAGTTTTACCGTGAGCCCGTGACCGAGCAGGGGGTCAGAGTCAAAGGAGATACCGGCGGGAGCATACCCGTCCGCTATGCTGTCGGTTTCAGCTTTACTCGCCAGACGTATTCCGTAGAGCGCCTCGCCGCGCAGGTAGAGATGGCTTGTCAGCGCGTAGTCGAATCCGCCGCCGAACTTGAACCACAGGGCGCTGAAATCGGCATCCTTTATATCCAGGTTGTCATCACTGACGTTATTGCCCTTTACTTTCACGGAAAGCATGGCCTGATAGTCAATGCCCACCGCGGGGAAGATCGAGAATTTCTCGTTAATCGCGAACGGGTACTTGCCCAGAAGCCCGATGTTGAAGCTGGTCACTGCATCATCATATTCCGCAGAGGTGAGGGAACCGTAATATGAATACTTGTACGTGCCTTCGCCGCTGCCGCCGAAAACGCCCAGGGACAGTTCCGCGTAGGTAGCGTCGAAAAAGGCATAGCCGCCTCCGCCAAAGTAGGGGGTTGTCATAGACCATTCTATGGGGTACCCACTTGCCGAGATGACCGTGCCGCCGCCGAAATCGCCGCCGATGAAACCGCCGGCGCCGGCGCTCAGTTTAAAATCCGCGGCGAAAGCCGCGGTCCCGACGATGGTTGCAAGGAGCAACCCCATAAAGATTTTTTTTGCCATAGTAACCTCCTCAGGTTGTGGCAGTTTTTTGTTTCCCCGGCCTTGGGATGGCCAGGAGCCGTTGCACCCCATACGGAGCCGCCCGGTTTTTGCTGATTCAGCGCCGAAAAACAGCGGAAAAATCAACGCAGAACCAATGATAATCAATAAAACAACGATTGTCAAGGTTTTTTGAGGCTTTATCATGGTTTTAATGACAAGCGGGAACAAAAATGGCGAATCTTCGGGATATACTGGCAAACAACCTCAGAGAATACCGCCGGAAAAACGGCCTGTCCCAGGCAAAACTGGCCGAAAAAGCCAAAATTTCCACGCAATATATTGCTATGATTGAACTTTCCAAACAGTTTCCCACCCCTGAAGTCCTTGACCGTATTGCCGCGGCTTTGAACACCGAATCCTACAAACTCTTTGCTGTGCCGCCTTCGCCGGAAGATGCAATGGAACGGCTCCACAATACGTTGGTGG
This sequence comes from Spirochaetaceae bacterium, assembly GCA_031272345.1. Lineage (GTDB taxonomy): Bacteria > Spirochaetota > Spirochaetia > Treponematales > Treponemataceae > JAISTZ01. The sequence goes on from JAISTZ010000112.1 coordinate 18,034, forward strand.
GCAATCTGGAGCAGGTTGTCGCCAAAACCATACGGGAAACCCTCGCCGCAAAGTAGCTCATCCCTTGGTTAAAATCATCCCCCCAGATACGCCTTCTGCACGTCCGGGTTGGCGGCGAGCTCCTCTGGGTGCGCCCAGGACGGCATTGCCCAGGGCAAAAAACAAGCCGTCTGAGTGAAAACAGCCGGACGGCCTTTGCTCCCCTTGGGTGCCGGGACGTACGAATGTTCCTCTTGACGGTTTTGGATTTCCGGATTATACTCCTCATTATGACTATAGAACAGACGATTGAAGTGTCCGAAAGCCGGGAAGTGAATTTTCGCGTATTTTTGCCGGAAACCATACCTAGCGGGAAAACAAAGGTTATTTTGACCTTTCCCGTAAAAGAAAAATCGCCGCTGGAAGCGTATTATAACAGTTTGCCCGATGATGACGGCGATATTGAGGCGGCCATTACCGAAGGCAGGCGCAG